>NZ_JBFUMH010000218.1:0-6933 GCF_054049475.1 Microvirga sp. P5_D2
ATCCTGATCACCACGCCGGGTTCCCCGCGCCTGCGCGAGCGTGCCCTGCGGGCGGGCTTCCGGCTGGTGCTCGAGAAGCCCTTGGAAGACGGCGCCCTGCTTGAGGGCATCACCAGCGTCATAGGCCGCTGACCCATGTTCACCAACCTATAGGAGCTGCATCATGCTGACCGCCAATGACGTCATGACGACGGAGGTCGTCACCGTTTCGCCCGAGACCCTGGTGCCGGATGTCGCCCGTCTCCTCCACGAGCGCGGCATCAGCGGTGTGCCCGTGGTGGACTCCGATGGCAAGGTGATCGGTATCGTGAGCGAGGGCGACTTGATCGGCCATGCCGGCACCATCGGCGAGCAGCGCCGCTCCTGGTGGCTGCGGCTGCTCACGGGCGAGGATGCCCTGGCGCGCGACTACGCCAAAACCCATGCCCGCACCACGAAGGACGTCATGACCACCCGGGTAATCACCGTCCCGGATACCGCATCCCTCGCAGACATCGCCGGCCGGATGGAGAAGCACGGGATCAAGCGCGTACCCGTGGTATGCGATGGGCGGCTCATTGGCATCGTCTCGCGTGGCAACCTGCTCCAGGCCTTGGCCGCCACGGACATATCGAAGGACGTGAGCGCCGACGACCGCACAATCCGGGAACGGCTCATCGCCGACCTGAGGGCGCAGCCGTGGGCTTCCATGCTGACCAAGAACATCGTGGTGGAGAACGGTGCCGTCCATCTGTTCGGCTTCGTCCGCAGCGAGGACGAACGGAGTGCCCTGCGGGTCGCGGCCGAGAACGTTCCCGGCGTGACCAAGGTGGAGGATCACCTCATGCGTCGCGAGCCGGCTGGCATCTAAGCACCCCTCCGGCAGTCGCGCGGGTTCGCAGCCGGAACGGCATGGATGCGCTGGGAAAGGAAGCATCTTCCGAAACCCGTCACCAGGGGTGCGGGTTGACCTCGGTGGATCATCGCAAGTGACGATGTAACTCGATTATAGGTTTGGGCGCGCGGTCGTGGCCTCGCGCGGGTTCGGTACGATCGTCTGATAGGGACGGAGTGCAGCAAGGGGAGGCCGGCATGATGACGATGCCCGCGATCGTGGCGGACGAGCTCGGCAAGCATCTCGCCGAGGACTTCCGACGGCTGTTCGGCTCCGCGCACCGGGACGAGGCCGAGCGGCTTGACGGCATCGCCCGGGTTGCCCTCGAATGCCTCGGCAAGAGCGATGCCCTCTACCACAACGTCGAGCACACTTTCCTGGTTACCCAGGTCGGGCGGGACATCCTGCGCGGCCGCATGCTGACCGAGCGCCTTGAGCCGGAGGACTACTCGCACCTGATCGTCGCCTGCCTGCTACACGACATCGGCTACGTCAGGGGCATCCTGAAGGGCGATGGCCGGGATCGGTTCGTGATTGATGCGGAAGGCCGGACCGTGACCCTGGAGCGCGGCGCGTCGGATGCGGCGCTCACCGCCCACCATGTCGACCGTTCCAAGCTCTTCGTCAGGGAGCGGTTGGGAGCCTCGCCGACGCTGGATGCCGAACGGATCGTCCGCGCCATCGAGTTCACCCGCTTCCCGGCGAGCCCACGGTCCTGCGACGCGCCGGACGATCGGGAGGGACGGCTCGTCCAGGCCGCCGACCTGATCGGCCAGCTCGGCGATCCCCTGTACCTCAAGAAGGCGAATGCCCTCTTCTACGAGTTCGAGGAGACCGGACTCAACCGCCAGCTCGGCTACGCCTCCCCGGCCGACCTAGTCGAGCGGTTTCCCGACTTCTACTGGACCGGCGTTTCACCACATCTCGAGGAGGCCGTCGGCTACCTGAACGTGACGGCGGCGGGCCGGCAGTGGATCGCGAACTTGCACGGTCACATGTTCTGCGCCGAGCACGCCTTCGCCCTCATGGGGCCGCAGCATTAGGGCCTCGGGGTGGCGCCGTTCCTGCCGCAGGCGCCTGCGGCAGGGACAAATTCGCGATCAGGCGCTGCCAGATGGCCCGTCAACCGATGATAGCGGCTCCAACGGCGCCCACGCCCGATCCGTGGAGGGCCGAGGGTGGTGGGCTGACGTTCAGGGGCGGACGCCCTCCAGGGCATCCCGCCAAGCGGCGACCATGATCGCCTGCGAGATCACGGCCCGCAGCATCATCGCGGTCATGGTGCGGGTCTCGTAGGCCCCACCCTGGAGAATGTGAAACCCGAGGGTTCCGAAGGCCGTGACGGTGGCCAGTGCGATCGCGCTGGCAGACCAAACCGCCCACGCCCGCCGCGCCAGCAGCCCAGCCCCAGTGACGATGCACGCGAAGCCGGCCGCGAGGTCGAACCATCCCCCGAGGGGCGCCGCGGCCCCTTCGCCTGTCGCCTGGGCGACGGACAGGGAAACCCCGCCGGCGAGGGCCGTCAGGAGTCCGGCAGCGATCGCCAGCCCGGCGGCGTGCATTCGCGATCCTCCGGCAGGATTACCGGCCATCATGGGCCTCCGGCTTGTCTGGCGGATCAAGCCGTGACCGATGTCCGCACGCGGCTCAGGAACGCGGCATTCGCGCAGAAGGACGGCGGATCGTCGGCACCCGCACCCTCGAGCCAGCGCCCGCAGTCGGTCGCGTTCGGGCAGGCCAAGCATCGCCGGCAGGCGGCCGCGAAGCCACCCTCGAACCTCTCTCGCGCCGTCGCGCCGGGTTCCGCACCGACCCTCTCCATCATCCGGCCGAAGAGGCCGGCCTGCCGCTCCACCCATCGGCTTCTCGGCCATGACCGCGCGCGCGGCATTGGCCTCTTAGGCGCTCCCGGTCCCATGGACAGATCCTCTCGATTGGAACACTGGCCGACAGGATGAACCGTCTGCCGGTGGCATTCCTTGTCCTGGGACAAGGAGCAGAACGACCCGCTGCCATGAGCTTGCTATTGAACGCCGCGGGGACGCGGTGCCCGGTTCTCCCGATATTCGGACGGATTCCGCGTTCCGGCTATCGAGCCCTCTTGCCGCGGCGCCGCATGGCCCTGATCCATGCCGTGCGCTTGGCATCGGTCATGCCGATCAGCGTGTGTCGGTTCGGGCCGATGCCGACCGGGAACAGGATGTTGCGCTTGAGGCTCCTGACGCAGTGAACGGCTGGACGGTTCCACGCCGACACAGCGCGAGTGAGGATGGTGCAGCGCGCATCGGTGTGCTCAGGCCCGGTTAGCCCGCAACGAGAGTGCGCCCTCTCGCTTCCGCAGGCGCCCATGCAACACCCGGTCTCATGGCGTCATGAGCTTGCGCGCGAGCGTCACTGCGGCGGCATCGGTGGAATTCCCCCGTGCGGTCGGCATGAGGTTCCCGGCCTTGAGCGTGAGTTCGGTCATGACATTCAGGATCCGCTCGTCCGATTCAGCAATGCCCGCAGCGTCGAAGTCCTTGCGGATCTTGCTGAACACAGCGCTGCGCGCGGGATCGAGCGCGCCCTTGGGGAGGGCATCCGAGTAGGCATCGACATCTCTGGTCGTCATGCCCAGTCTCTCGGCGGCCCACCGGCCGAGCAGCTTGTTGCGCAGGATCGTCTTCACCGCATCGTCGGAGCTGGTCATTCGGAATCCTCCGGTGGCCGGGCGTTGAAAGCCCCTTCCGATCAGCGAGCTCAGCGGCCCGAGTGGATTCGGCAGCAAAGGCCGTTGGGATGTCGGGACGGTCCGTGAAGACCCGACTCCCCGACCCTGCCTGCCGCAGGCGTTCCAATCCGAACGCTCGGGCGCACCCCCGGTCGGAGATTCTCCCATCATGCTCTCGCCCAGACTGCGCCCGCCGATGTTCATTGGCAAGGCGCGTGGGAGGCAGCCCGGTTCCCTGCCGCTCAATCCTGAGCGCGGGGTCCGCCTCAATGGCTGACGGGGCTGCCGTCCTTCCGGCGCAGATTGTCGATCAGAATTTGCACGCTGATCAGCAGCGCCCAGACGGGCAGGACCATGATGCTCCAGTTGAGGTAGAAATTGGATGCTGATCGAGGGTCAAACTTGGAAGCCGATTGACGTCTCGGCATCTTCGTGTCGACCAAGGCAGCCAACCTGGAGCACCGCGCAATCCTGGAGAACCTTCCCCGGATCGAGACGCTGGAACCCGGCCTGGACGAGACGAGGATCGCAGGGCCGGTGACCGACACAGGCTTGGCAGAGGTCACGTTTGAGGAGCGGCGGGTGGAGGATTTGCGGTTTGACTACCCGCAGGCGTCCTTCGAGCGTGTCTGGGCGATCTCGGAGGCGAACGAAAGGGCCTATCGGACCATCGTCAGTCCATGGGTGCAGGCCCTTGCGACGCCATGGTCCGCCGCAGCCCTCGAATGGATGCATCCGATGCGGGCGAGGCGTTACGTCTTCTCCACGTCGGCCAGTCCGTGGATGAAGGCCGTCGAGGTCCTCGCCCCGTTCGTCGGCGAGCGACACCGACCTCGCGGACGACAACCCGTTCAGGACCGCCGAGGCGGCGTGGTTCGCAGACGTCACGCGCCTGATCGAGGCCGGACTAAGGATTCGGAGTGCCTGAGAGGAGCGCACCTTGAAGTCCTCTACGGCGGAACTGGGGTTGCGCCCGCATCGACGGACACGCACCCGGATCGGGGCGCTTGACCTTGCCATCGTGGGAAGCCCCAGGCTTCCCGCAGTTCATCGAGGCACACGCTGAGAACTGCCATGTCAGACACCCCAGCCACCAAAGGCCACGCGGGCCATCACCATCACGACCATGAGCCCACGGCGGACGCCGGGAAGGTGAAGGATCCGGTCTGCGGGATGATGGTCGACCCGCACGCAACCCCGCACCGCGCGCAGTACGAGGGCAAGCCGTATTACTTTTGCTCGACCGGCTGCCAGTCGAAGTTCATGGCCGAACCCGCGAAGTACGTCGAGCCGGCAGCAGCCCGGAAGGTCGAGCCCGTGCCCGAGGGCACGATCTACACCTGCCCGATGCACCCTCAGATCCGGCAGGTGGGTCCCGGCTCCTGCCCAATCTGCGGCATGGCGCTCGAGCCCGTGCTGGCGACGGCCGAGACGGGTCCCAGCCACGAGCTCGTCGACATGACGCGCCGCTTCTGGATCGGACTTGCCCTGTCCGTCCCCGTGGTGGCGCTGGAGATGGGTGGCCATCTCACGGGCCTCGGTCATTACATCGGTCAGCAGACCTCGAACTGGATCCAGATGCTACTGGCGACCCCGGTCGTGCTCTGGGCGGGATGGCCCTTCTTCGTGCGCGGTTGGCAGTCCGTCGTCACCCGCAACCTGAACATGTTCACGCTCATCGCCATGGGCACTGGCGTGGCGTGGGTCTATAGCATGGTCGCGACGCTCGTCCCCGGCGTCTTCCCGGCCGCCTTCCGCGGCCATGACGGTGCCGTCGCCGTTTATTTCGAGGCGGCCTCCGTCATTACGGTCCTGGTCCTGCTCGGACAGGTTCTCGAATTGCGTGCCCGAGAGACCACGAGCGGCGCCATCCGGGCGCTCCTCGACCTCGCCCCCAAGACGGCGCGCAGGATCATGCCCGACGGCACGGAGCAGGAGGTCCAGCTCGACACAGTGCAGGCGGGCGACCGCCTGCGGGTGCGCCCGGGCGAGAAGGTCCCGGTCGACGGGGCCGTGCTCGAGGGGCGCAGCGCTGTGGACGAGTCGATGGTCACTGGCGAGTCGATGCCCGTGACCAAGGAAGTCGGCGCCAAGGTGATCGGCGGCACCATGAACCAGTCCGGCGGTCTCGTCATCGAGGCCGAGAGGGTCGGGCGCGACACCATGCTGTCCCAGATCGTGCAGCTCGTGGCCGAGGCGCAGCGCAGCCGTGCCCCGATTCAGCGCCTAGCCGACCAGGTCTCGGGCTACTTCGTGCCGGCCGTGATCGGGGTAGCGGTGCTGGCCTTCATCGCTTGGGCCATCTGGGGACCGGAGCCGCAGTTCTCCTATGGCCTCGTGGCCGCCGTGGCGGTACTGATCATCGCCTGCCCCTGCGCCCTCGGTCTCGCCACGCCGATGTCGATCATGGTTGGCGTCGGGCGCGGCGCCCAGGCCGGGGTGCTGATCAAGAACGCCGAGGCCCTCGAGCATATGGAGAAGGTCGACACCCTCGTGGTCGACAAGACCGGGACGCTCACCGAGGGCAAGCCCGCCGTCACCGCCATCGTGCCGGCTCCAGGCTTCACGGAGGCCGAGGTCCTGCGCCTGTCCGCCAGCGTGGAGCGGGCGAGCGAGCATCCGCTCGCGGTGGCCATCGTGGCGGCCGCGGAGAAGCAGAGCATCGCGACGGCGCCCGTCACCGACTTCGACTCACCCACGGGCAAGGGTGCGCTCGGCACCGTCGAAGGCTGTCGCATCGTCCTTGGCAACAAGGCCTTCCTGGCCGAGCACGGCGTCGATGTCGCTCCGCTGGCCGAGCAGGCCGACAGGCTGCGCGAGGACGGCGCGACGGCCATCTTCGCGGGCATCGACGGGAAGGTGGCAGGAGCCATCGCTATCGCTGACCCGGTGAAGGCATCGACTCCGGAGGCGCTCGCCGGACTCAAGGAAGAAGGCGTGCGGGTCGTGATGCTCACGGGCGACAACTGGACGACGGCCAAGGYCGTGGCCCGGCGTCTCGGGATCGAGGACGTGGAGGCCGAGGTCCTGCCGGACCAGAAGAGCGCTGTGGTGCAGCGGTACAAGGTGGCGGGGCGCGTCGTGGCAATGGCCGGCGATGGCGTGAACGATGCGCCGGCCCTCGCGGCGGCGGATGTCGGCATCGCGATGGGCACGGGCACCGACGTGGCGATGGAGAGCGCGGGCGTGACCCTGCTCAAGGGCGACCTGACCGGGATCGTGCGGGCGCGGCGGCTGTCGCGGGCGACCATGGGCAACATCCGCCAGAACCTGTTCTTCGCCTTCATCTACAACGCGCTCGGCGTACCCGTGGCGGCGGGCTTGCTCTATCCATTCTTCGGCATCCTGC
>NZ_JBFUMH010000219.1:0-6903 GCF_054049475.1 Microvirga sp. P5_D2
CGTTAGCCCCCGTCTTGAAGGCACGGCGCAATCCTGTCGATGCCTCCTCACGGAGAAATCATATGCGACGCATTATTTTGACGACTGTTGGTTTGCTTGCTTTCGGTACTGCAGGTGCGCTGGCTCAGACCGTGCCGCCGGTGCCGAACGCAAGCGGTTCTCAAGCGACGAACCCTGGTTCCTACGGTAATACGGCAGCCCCTGCTGACCGCATGAACACGGTCGCTCCTGGTGTGACCGGTACCTGTGCTCCGGTTCCGAACGCCAGTGGTTCGCAGGCGACTAATCCCTGCAACTACGGCTCAACGGCGAACAACCCGGCTGTTCAGGCACCTTCTGCGACAGGCGCAATCGGAACGGTTCCGCCAGTGCCGAATGCCAGCGGCTCGCAAACGACGAACCCTGGCTCCTACGGTAATACGAAGCCGCRATAAGTCCGGCATCGTGCCTTCCAAAACCCTCGGCAAAGAGAACCCATGCCGAGGGTTTTTTTAGTTCAGACGGTTCACACCTTTCACGCCGATCACGGCTCGCAACGGGCCATATTCAGTAGGCTTGCGGACATCAAGGCGAACCTCGCCTGTCGTTCTCATGCGGGTCGTGTCCGAGCTTTGCCTATGGGACGAGCCGAGGATCGTTTCAGCGCGGACGCGGCCGCTGACCCGGACGCAGGTATCCGAATTTTGCAGAAGATCGAAGCCCGGCGGACACAGTGAGGCCGACAAAGCCGCTGACCCAGAAGCGAGCCACAGGGCTCCGACCATGAGCAGATGGTGTTTCATGGCGGCAGTCTACTGTTCCGCTCCATATAGATACAAGGTCAGAACAGGCGACCCTGTGACCTTTTGACCTCGGCAGATATCACCCCCGGTTATAGGCCTGAAATCTGGACTTTATAGGAAAAGCACCCCATAGCAGCAAAGTGTATTCCCAAAGGGAATGTGCATCGACACGATAACCCCCAATCCCAGCCTCGATGAAGCTTGATCCCGCCACCCTTCATGTCGCTTTCGTCCTGCYCTCGGCTGTGCTCGGGATTCTGCTCGTTTTCTCCTGGCGGCTGAACCGGAAAGTCGAGGCTCTGGCGTGGTGGGGAGGTGCTTTCTGCCTGATCTGCCTTGGCATTGGTTTGGTCAATTACGGCAAGATCTCCGGCACACCCACGTCGCTACTGGTGGGCAACGCGCTGGGTGTACTCTCCCATGGGGCGCTCTATGCCGGATGCATGAGGTTCAACGGACGCCGGGGCGTCATGCTGCCGGCTGTGGCCGGCGCTATCGTGTGGGTCGTCGCTTTCCCGTTCATCATAGACATGCCTCAGGCCCGCCTGATGCTCGTCGCCTTTCTCACCGGCGTCTACGCGTCGTTCTCGGCCTGGGAGCTCTGGAAACACGCCCCGCAGCCACTGGCATCCCAACGTGTCGCCGTCATGCTTCTGGCGGGGCTCGGAATTTTGAGCTTCCTGCGCGGATGGCTCGGCATAACCCTTACGTCGATCCCCTGGATCGATGCCTTCGCAAGCCGCTGGTCATCGGAACTGGCGCTGTTCCTCGTGGTCTTTACCCCAACAATGGCATTTATCTTCCTGTCGATGGCGAAGGAGAAGGTCGAGTACGGCTACAAGCAGGAAGCCTTCGTCGACTCCCTGACGGGCGTGCCCAATCGCCGGGCCTTTATGGAGCATGCCACGCGTTTGATCGAGCAGCGAAACGGACAACCGGTGACATGCCTTCTGTTCGATCTCGACAACTTCAAGGCCGTCAATGACAGCTACGGTCACGATGCCGGCGATCGTGTTCTGCGATCCTTCGGAGAGGTGTTGTCACGGCATCTTCCGGCGCGATCCTTTGGGCGATTGGGCGGGGAGGAATTCGCGGCGATCTTGGCGCTGAACAGCAGCGAGGCCATCGCCGTGGCGGATGCCATTCGCCATGCCATCTCCACGGCAGGCTGCACCGTGCTGGGGGCCGAGACCCATGTGACGGTCAGCATCGGATGCGCCACATCCTTGTCCGGAGCCGCTGTCGATGTTCTGCTGCAGGAGGCCGATGCGGCTCTCTACAAGGCCAAGGATTACGGTCGGAACATCGTGATTTCGGCCTGATATCGGCGATAGCTTTCAAGGCTGCGCCGTCACCACGATAGCGCTCATCCGGTTCTCGAAGGGACCATCGCCGAACTTGGCTTTCAGCGCCGCTGCGGCCTTTTGGGTGATCTCCTCCAGGCGATCCGGCCCGCGAGCCTCGATCTCCATGCGGAGGGGCGTGCCCTGTATGAGGCCGGTTGCCGCATGAAGCGGGGAGGAGGCCTGGCTGACCTTCTCGACCACATCGATGTCGATGCGCCCGAACCCGGCCTCCTGAAGACTGCGGCGAATGGCGTCGTGGTTGAAATAGCCGAAGGGCACCCGCTCGATGAATTTCGGCGGGTCATCGGCAAAGCTTGCGCCCGCTGTGTCGGAAATGATCTTGCTCACCTGATTGGCGTCGAGCCGGTCCCAGACATTGAATATGTAAAGCCCGCCGGGCTTCAGAACCCGCAAGGCTTCGCGATAGGCCGCCGACTTGTCGGGGAAGAACATTACGCCGAATTGGCAGATCACAGCATCGAAGCTGTCGTCGTCGAAGGGAAGCGCCTGGGCATCGGCCTGTCGCCAGGTCACGTTGGGCGCATCGAGGTTCTTGGCGGCAAGATCGAGCATCGCCTGATTGAGATCGGTCGCGACGATCTCGACCGTCTTGGGCAGCGTTTTCGCCAGCGCCCTTGTGACGATGCCGGTGCCAGCCGCAATTTCCAGAACCCTGCCTTTGGCGATGTCCTTGAGCCTTGCGGCGATGTCGGCCGCATAGGGCTCGAACATCAGCCGACCAAGATATTGTTCGTAAATCGCAGGAATCGAGCCGGCAAAGGCCGCATCGTTGGAGCCCATTGTCTCCTCCGCCATGAAAGACCGCCATCATCCGGTGGACGGGGGCGGCTTCAAGGCGGGGCGTTGGGTCTTTGGCGGTAGGTTGAAGCTGTGCAGAGAAATCAGAGGTACGGCGCGAGAGGCGGCGATTTACTCTGCCGCCTGCCGTGTCACCTTCTTCGGCTTCTTTGTAGTTTCCTTCGCGGTCTCCTTGGCCGGAGCCGCTTTCTTCAGGGGCCTGCGGGCGAGCACTTCCTTCAGGAAGTGGCCGGTGTGACTGTCCTTGGAATTGGCGATGTCCTCGGGCGTGCCCTGCGCCACGATCTGGCCGCCGCCATTGCCGCCTTCGGGGCCCATGTCGATCACCCAGTCGGCGGTCTTGATGACTTCGAGATTGTGCTCGATCACCACCACGGTGTTGCCCTGATCCACCAGCTCGTGCAGCACCTCCAAGAGCTTCGCCACATCGTGGAAATGCAGGCCCGTGGTCGGCTCGTCGAGAATGTAGAGCGTGCGGCCCGTGGCGCGCTTCGACAGTTCCTTCGAGAGTTTTACGCGTTGGGCTTCACCACCGGAGAGTGTCGTCGCCTGCTGGCCCACATGCACGTAGTCGAGACCGACGCGGGCAAGCGTCTGCATCTTCTCGCGGATCGAGGGCACGGCCTTAAACAGCTCGCGCGCTTCCTCCACCGTCATGTCGAGCACGTCGGCGATGGATTTCTCGCGATACTTCACCTCCAACGTCTCGCGGTCGTAGCGCTTGCCCTTACAGACATCGCAGGTCACGTAGACGTCCGGCAGGAAGTGCATCTCGATCTTGATGACGCCGTCGCCGGAGCAGGCCTCGCAACGTCCGCCCTTCACGTTGAACGAGAAGCGGCCCGCCTGATAGCCGCGCGCCTTCGCTTCGGGGAGACCTGCGAACCACTCGCGGATCGGCGTGAAGGCGCCGACGTAAGTGGCCGGGTTCGAGCGCGGCGTGCGGCCGATGGGCGATTGGTCGATGTCGATGACCTTGTCGAGATGCTCCAGCCCCTCGATGCGGTCATGCGGAGCGGGATGCTCAAGCGCGTTGTTGAGCTTGCGCGCGACAGCCTTGTAAAGCGTGTCGATGACAAGGGTCGACTTGCCGCCGCCCGAGACACCGGTGATGCAGGTAAACGTGCCGAGCGGAATTTCCGCGCTCACATCTTTAAGGTTGTTGCCCTTCGCGCCCACGACCTTCAGCATGCGCTTCTTGTCGTGCTTACGGCGCTCGCCCGGCACCTTCACGGACAATTCGCCCGTGAGATATTTGCCGGTAAGCGACTTCGGGTTCGCCATCACCTCGTCCGGTGTTCCCTCGGCGACGATCTTGCCGCCGTGGATGCCGGCGCCGGGGCCGATATCGAACACGTAATCGGCCTGCAGGATCGCGTCCTCGTCGTGCTCCACCACGATCACGGTGTTGCCGAGATCGCGCAGGCGCTTGAGGGTCCCGAGGAGACGGTCGTTGTCGCGCTGGTGCAAACCGATGGATGGCTCGTCGAGCACGTAGAGAACGCCGGTGAGGCCCGAACCGATCTGCGAAGCGAGGCGAATGCGCTGGCTCTCGCCGCCCGATAGCGTGCCGGAGGCACGGGCGAGCGTCAGGTATTCCAGGCCCACATCGACGAGGAAGGTCAGGCGGTCGCGGATTTCCTTGAGGATGCGGCCCGCGATGTCGTTCTGCTTCTTCGTGAGCTTCTTCGACAAATTGCCGAACCACTCATGCGCATCCTTCACCGACAGGGCCGTGGCGTCGCCGATATCGGAACCGGCGATCTTCACCGCGAGAGCTTCCGGCTTCAGGCGCTTGCCGCCGCACTCTTCGCAGGGCGTCTCGCTCATGAAGCGGCCGATTTCCTCGCGCGCCCAATCGCTCTCGGTTTCCTTGTAGCGGCGCTCCAGGTTCGGGATCACACCCTCGAAAGGCTTGCGCACTTCATAGGCGCGAAGTCCGTCGTCATAAGCCATGCGGATTGCAGTGCCATCGGAGCCGTAGAGGATTGCCTCGCGGACCGCGTCGGACAACTCGGTCCAGGGCTTCGTCATGGACGACTTGTAGTGTCGGGTGAGAGCCTCCAGCGTCTGGCCGTAATAGGGCGAGGTGGACTTCGCCCAGGGCATGATCGCGCCGCGCTTGAGCGACAGCGTCTCATCCACGACGAGCGCCTCGTCGATGCGCATTTCGTGGCCGATGCCGCCGCAGGTGGGGCATGCGCCGAACGGGTTGTTGAACGAGAACAGGCGCGGCTCGATTTCTGGAATCGTGAAGCCGGAAACCGGGCAGGCGAACTTGGACGAGAAGACGATGCGCTTGGGCTTGCCCTTCTCGTCCTTCTCATCCGCATATTCGATGACGGCGATGCCGTCCGTCAGCTCGAGCGCAGTCTCGAAGGATTCCGACAGGCGCGCGGCGATGTCGGCGCGCACCACGATACGGTCCACCACCACGTCGATGTCGTGCTTGAACTTCTTGTCGAGGGCAGGGGCCTCGTCGATGGCGTAATACTCGCCGTCGATCTTCAGGCGCTGAAAGCCCTTCTTCTGGAACTCGGCGATTTCCTTGCGGTACTCGCCCTTGCGGCCGCGCACGACGGGGGCCAGCAGGAAGAGGCGCGTCTTTTCCGGCAGATCGAGCACCCTATCCACCATCTGGCTCACGGTCTGGCTCTCAATAGGCAGGCCCGTGGCGGGGGAATAAGGGATGCCGACGCGCGCCCAGAGCAGGCGCATGTAGTCGTAGATCTCGGTGACCGTGCCCACCGTCGAGCGCGGGTTCTTCGAAGTGGTCTTCTGCTCGATGGAGATGGCGGGCGACAGGCCGTCGATCTGGTCCACATCCGGCTTTTGCATCATCTCCAGGAACTGACGGGCATAGGCCGACAGCGATTCCACATAGCGCCGCTGCCCCTCGGCATAGATGGTGTCGAAGGCGAGCGAGGATTTGCCCGAGCCGGACAGGCCCGTGAACACCACGAACTGGTCCCGGGGGACCATCAGATCGACGTTCTTGAGGTTGTGCTCCCGCGCGCCGCGCACGGAGATCACGCGCGCATTCGGGTCTCCCGCCTTGGCGCGGTTGAACAGATCGTCGAGTTTAGCCATGGCCTAGCTTCAAGCCTTATATGAGGGGAAGGCGGCCGTGAAAGGCCGGTCCCGGGATATGTGATGCATCTGCCGCCGATGCAATGCGGCGGATGATTCCAGGTGTGAAATCCTAGAACAAATAGGGTACGTCACGCAACAGGAAGGTTGAGGAGTCGAGGCCCCATCCTGTATGCTTGTGCGCGCATACATCTTCCACGCCCGCCATCAGGTGAGCGATACGGCCCGAATAGCTTGGTGGGAGAAAAGTCATGATTCTTCGCACGCTGACTCTTGTGGCTCTCGCCGTGACTATGCTTCCGTTTTCTTCCGCTCTCGCCGGTCCCTGCGCGCCGATGATCGACCAGGCCCAGGCACAGGTCGATGCTCGCATCGATGCCCGAGCTGGAAGCGGGGCAGCTGCTCCTGAAAGCACTGGCGCCATGCTGCATCATCAGCCCACTCCGGGCTCTATTGCCAATACGGAACAGAAAATCGGTGACGGCTCCAGGGCAAAAGCCGCGTTGGCTTTGCTGGCACAAGCGCGCAAGGCCGACAAAGCCGGCGATACGGCAGGCTGCACCCGGGCACTTGAAGAATTGMGCGCTATGGCAAGGTAACCCCCGGCAGGCAACTTGACTCCCCCTGCCGCCTTTTCCGTTGGGCGTCCGGCTCGTCCAGAATGTGCGGAAGACATCTTTCCTTTATGCGCCTTGCGTTAGGGAATGTGGCAAAATCTAATCTGGGGACAGAATGATCGGTCCGGCTTGTCGCCCGGCCCCCAAGGCCCCAGAACACCCTCATGTGATTGAGGAGAGGCTCCGATGGCGGGCAGTGTGAACAAGGTAATCCTGGTGGGCAATCTGGGGCGCGACCCGGAGGTGCGC
>NZ_JBFUMH010000220.1:0-6725 GCF_054049475.1 Microvirga sp. P5_D2
CGTCTCCTCAAGCAGCGCAAAGGCTACCAGCGAATAAGCGCGCTGCCCCAGGTAAATCCGCCGCCGATGGCCTCGATCATCACGAGGTCGCCTTTCTGGATGCGACCGTCCTTGCGCGCGGTGTCGAGCGCCAGGGGAATCGATGCCGCCGAGGTGTTGCCGTGCTTGTTGACGGTGATCACCACCTTCTCGGGCGCGATACCGAGCTTCTCGGCGCTCGCGGTGATAATGCGTTTGTTGGCCTGATGTGGCACGAACCACTTGAGCTCCTCGGCGCTGGTGCCGGTGGAGTTGAAGGCATCCTGCACCACGTCCGCAACCATGCCGACCGCGAACTTGAAGACCTCCCGGCCTTCCATCTTGAGAACGCCCGTCGTCTTCGTGGAGCCGGGGCCGCCGTCCACATAGAGCTTGTCCCGATAACGCCCGTCGGAACGCAGGTGGGAGCTCAGCACGCCCCGGTCGGCCGAAGTGCCCTCGCCTTCCCCGGCTTCGAGCACGATGGCGCCAGCGCCGTCGCCGAACAGCACGCAGGTGGTGCGGTCGTTCCAATCGAGGATTCGCGAGAACGTCTCGGCGCCGATCACCAGCGCGCGCTTGTGCGAGCCGGATTGGAGAAACTTGTCGGCGGTGGCGACCGCATAGACGAAGCCCGTGCAGACGGCCTGGAGATCGAAGGCGGCGCCGTGCGTCATGCCGAGGCCGTTCTGGATCWTCGTGGCCGTGGACGGAWAGGTGTGGTCCGGGGTCGAGGTGGCGCAGACGATGAGGTCGATATCTTCAGCCTTCAGGCCCGCATCGGCGAGCGCCGCCTCGGCGGCCCTGATGCCGAGCACGGAGGTGGTTTCGCTGTCGTCCGCGATGTGGCGCTGCTCGATGCCGGTGCGCTGCACGATCCATTCGTGCGAGGTCTCCACCTGCTTTTCGAGGTCTTGGTTCGTAACCAAGAGCTTCGGCAGATAGGAGCCGACGCCGCGGACGATGGAACGGGTGCGTTTCAAGATGCGCTTCCTCAGGCCGTATGGCCGACCGGATCATGCTCCAGCATGCTCCGGATTGTGTTCATCAATTCAAAATGCGCCATGTCGTAGGCCACGTCGATGGCGCTGGCGAAGCCGAGATCGTCGGTGCCGCCGTGGCTCTTCACAACAACGCCCTCCAGCCCCAGGAAGACGCCGCCATTGACCTTGCGCGGGTCCATCTTGTCCCTCAAGGCGTTAAAAGCCTGTTTCGCGAACAGATAGCCGATCTTCGCCATCAGGGTGCGGCTCATGGCCGAACGCAGGTATTGGCCAATCTGCTTGGCGGTGCCCTCGGCGGTCTTCAGGGCAATGTTGCCCGTGAACCCTTCCGTCACCACCACGTCCACAGTGCCCTTGCCGATATCGTCGCCTTCCACGAAGCCGCGATAATCGAGATGGGGAGCGTTCATTTCCTTAAGAAGGCGGCCGGCTTCCTTCACGGCCTCGATTCCCTTGATCTCCTCGGTGCCCACGTTGAGCAGGCCCACGGTCGGGCGCTGGAGATCGAAGACGATGCGCGCCATGGCGGCACCCATGATCGCCATATCGACCAAATGCCCGGCATCCGTGCCGATGGTTGCGCCAACGTCGAGAACGATGCTCTCGCCCCGCATGGTCGGCCACATGGCGGCGATGGCCGGGCGCTCGATATGCGCCATGGTCTTCAGGCAGATCTTGGCGGTCGCCATCAGGGCGCCCGTGTTGCCGGCGGAAACGGCGGCGTCTGCCTCCCCGTCCTTCACCGCCTGAACAGCCCGCCACATGGAGGACTTGCCGCGCCCCATGCGGATGGCCTGGCTCGGCTTTTCGTCCATGGAGATGGAGATATCGGTATGGCGAAGCTCAGTCGCCTCCTTGAGCTTGGGATGGGCATTCAGGAGGGGCGCGATGAGGGCCTCGTTGCCGAACATCAGAAAACGAATGTCGGGATGACGCTCCAGGGCCAGGGCCGCGCCCGGAATGACGATCGACGGGCCGTGGTCACCCCCCATCGCATCAAGCGAAATTCGCACTGGCTTCGACATAAAGTGTTTTTCTTTCTTTGCGGCGTGGACAGGGGGCGGAAAATACCGGTTTGCAATAGCATCGCAACCGAATTCTATCTCCCTGCCCTTGAGGCTTCCGTGATGGCCGGACGGCTGCGAAAACCGTCCAGCTCCTTGAAAACCGCTACTTTTCGCCCTTCAGCTTGTTTAAGGCGGCAAAGGGAGAGTCTTTCTCGTCGGCGGGGTCGCGAAAGTCGAAATCCACGCCCGGCTTGCGAGGATACGGATCGAGGCCCAGCGCCAGGAATTCGGCCATCAGGGCACCCAGATCGACCTGACCATTGATGATCTCGTCCGGGGGTTCGTAGTCGTTGATGTCTGTCGGAGGCTCGGCCGGCATGCCGGATGACTTGGCGAAATCGACCTCCACCTCCTCCTCGATATCGGAATCGAAGGGCTCCAGCGTCACGACGCAGATCTGGGTGATCGAGGCCTTCACCACGCCCGTCACATGGATGCCCTTGGCCGTGCTGGTGAGCTTGAAATCGCAGGAAAGCGCCCGAATACCCGGCAGGCCGAAATCCTTCGCCAGCGCGGCGCGCTCCTCGGCGCTCGCCTCCACGCGATTTTCCTGGCCCCGGGGCGGGATGTTCATGACGTCGACGAGCCGCGACAGGGGGCCCACACTCTCAGGGGTCATCGGCTATTCTCCTCCATGAAGGCCTCGGGCGCGGGAAAGGCAGGTCCTGATTCCAGAAGCGTATCCAGATCGGTGCTCTTGAGCGCCCGATCCGCCGCAAAGGCATAACGCGCAAGGGATACGGCCGGTGCCTCGCCGCCCAGGGCGTTGCGGCCAAGGGCCTCTGCGAGAGCAGCCTCGTCGTCGCCGTTCAAGGCCGGATCGTAGGTGAGAGCGCGGCCAAAGAACGACTCGGCGACCTTCTTCATGCGCTTGGGCACCACCGTATCGCCGACGCCCATCTCCCGTAAGGACGCGTCCATGTCCTGGAAGAAGGCATCCGTGAGGTCCTTCGCCACGTCATCCGCCGGCGCGGGCAGGTTGCGCAGGGCACGTAAGGACAGGACCATATGGAGAGAGAGAGACTCGAAGCGCCCCTCCAGGGTATCCGGGATATCAAGTGCCGCATACAGGCCCGGCGCGCGGGAGGCCGTAGCGATTCTCGCATAGAGAGCCGCGATGGCGACGCGCCGAGGATCCTTGCGGAAGAGACTGAAGATCACAGCCTTTTCCCTTCCAAGCTTGTCAAATTCGTAGCCTCGGGTTACGCCATCACCGTCCACAGGCGCAAGCCTATCCGCGCCCCATTCCTGGAAGAACCGTACGATGCGTCGATATCAACCTCTTTTGGCACGCTTGGCTACTGCGGCATTTCTTGGCTTGTCCGTTGCAGCCTGCACGATGGGCGAAGAATTCCAGCGCGGCTACCAGCTCGATGAGAACGCCGTAGCTCAGATCAAGAAGGGCCAGAGCGCGGATCAGGTCCTGGCGGCCCTCGGCACACCCTCGACCGTCTCCACCGTCGGCAACAAGAACTGGTACTACATCAGCCAGCGCTCCCGCCGCACGTTCCAGTTCCTGGGTGAGCAGGTGGTGGACCAGCGCGTGACCGCCGTCTACTTCGACAACGGCCTGCGGGTCGAGCGCGTGGCGGTCTACGGCATTCAGGACGGCAAGGTGTTCGACTTCATCAGCCGCACCACCCCCTCGGGCGGCCAGGAGAGCAGCTTCCTCGGTCAGCTTCTGCGCGGCACGAACAGCTTCAACCCGTTCGGCACCTAAAGTTTCAGGCATTTCCAATGACGATGGCCGGGCTCATGTCCCGGCCATTTTCGTTTAAGGCGCTCCGATCAAGCACCAGCCCATGCGGCAGCGATCACCATGAAGCCCATGCATTTGCGCCCGTGCTTGGTCTGCATCGCCTCGAAAGCATTGGCCTCCTCCGCGAAAGGATGCTGACCTTCAGCATCCCTGAAAGCTCTCAGGTTCCCGAAATAAGGGCCCTCATAGGCATCCCATTCGGCAGTGCTGCTCAGGTGGCTATAGCGAAGATCGAACCCGGCCTTCCCCACTTCCTCAACCAAAGCCGCCTCGCCCATCATTTCGTCCTCAGTCGCGCCGAGAAAATCGAGGTATTCGGGATGGGGGCAGTCGGCCCAGACACCCTCGCCCAGCAGAACAACGCCGCCCGGCTTCAGATTGGCCTTGGCATAGGCGAGAACTTCCTGAAACGATCCGATGGCATGGGTCGCGCCGAGCAACGCAATCGCATCGAAGCACTCAGCCGCCTTCCACTCCCGACCGTCGGCGATGACCATCTCGAGGCGGCCGCTCGTTCCTTCCCGCTGGGCGAGAACTGCACCCTGCGCCGCCAGAACGGGGTTCTTCTCGACGCAGACGACCGATGCCTGCGGATCGTTCTTCAGGAGCGCGCGAGCCAAGGCGGCCTTTCCGCAGCCTATATCCAGCAGGCGCCCGCCTTTGGGGATCTGGCTTAAGACCTCCGCCAAAGTCTCGGCGGACATGGGCGACATCAGGTCGATGGTTTCATGCCCGATGACGGTACGCTGCTCACGAACTGAGATCGAGGCGAGCGCCTCCGGTCCGAAAGGGTCGGTATGGGCCATGATTTCATTCCTCATTGGCGCAGACACAAGAAAGCCTCGCAGCGTGAGCTGCGAGGCCGATACGTTGTAACTGTCCGAAGGATGTTAGGAATGCGCCAGGATTGCAAGCAGCATCAGAGCGATGATGTTCGTAATCTTGATTGCCGGGTTCACGGCGGGCCCCGCCGTGTCCTTGTAGGGGTCGCCGACGGTATCGCCGGTCACGGAGGCCTTGTGCGCTTCCGAACCCTTGTGGTGAACGGTGCCCGAGGAGTCCGTGAAGCCGTCCTCGAAGGACTTCTTCGCGTTGTCCCAGGCGCCGCCGCCGGAGGTCATGGAGATTGCCACGAAGAGGCCGGTCACGATCACGCCGAGCAGCATCGCGCCCACCGCCGAGAAGGCCTGTGACTTGCCTGCAACCCAGTAGATCACGAAATAGGTCACGATCGGCGCCAGCACCGGCAGGAGCGACGGGATGATCATTTCCTTGATCGCTGCGCGGGTGAGCATGTCCACCGCACGCCCGTAATCGGGACGGTCGGTGCCGGCCATGATGCCCGGCTTCTCACGGAATTGACGGCGCACTTCCTCCACGACCGCACCTGCCGCACGACCCACCGCCGTCATGGCGATGCCGCTGAACAGGAAGGGGATGAGACCGCCGAACAGCAGGCCGACCACCACATAGGGATTGGTCAGCGAGAAGTCCGGCTTCACGCCCTGGAAGTAGGGATACTGCGCCGCGTTGCGGGTGAAGTAATCGAGGTCCGAGGTGTAGGCCGCGAACAGCACGAGTGCGCCGAGACCGGCGGAGCCGATGGCGTAGCCCTTCGTCACCGCCTTCGTGGTATTGCCCACCGCGTCGAGCGCGTCGGTGGACTTGCGTACCTCCTTGGGCAGGCCCGCCATTTCGGCGATGCCGCCTGCGTTGTCCGTCACCGGACCGAAGGCATCGAGCGCCACGATCATGCCGGCGAGCGCCAGCATCGCAGTCACGGCGATGGCGATGCCGAAGAGGCCCGCGAACGAGTAGGCCACGATGATGCCCGCGATGATCACGATGGTCGGCAGCGCCGTCGATTCCAGCGAGACCGCGAGGCCCTGGATCACGTTGGTGCCATGGCCCGTCACCGAGGATTGCGCGATGGAGCGCACCGGGCGGAAGCCGACGCCCGTGTAGAACTCGGTGATCACGACGATGAAGGCCGTGACGGCAAGGCCRACGAGCGAGCACCAGAAGAGATCCAGCCCCGTATAGTCAGTGCCGGCAATCGGCCCGAAGCCGATGACCCGCCACGTGACGAGGGCGATGGCTGCTGCCGAGAGAACGCCCGTCGCGATGAGGCCCTTGTAGAGCGCGCCCATGATGGACTCGTTCTGACCGAGCTTCACGAAGAAGGTGCCGATGATCGAGGTGACGATGCAGGCCGCACCGATGGAGAGCGGATAGAGCAGCATCGATTCGAGGATCGGCTGCCCGCCGAAGAAGATCGCGCCGAGCACCATCGTGGCGACCACCGTCACCGCGTAGGTCTCGAACAGGTCGGCCGCCATGCCGGCGCAGTCGCCGACATTGTCGCCCACRTTGTCGGCGATGGTGGCGGGATTGCGCGGATCGTCCTCGGGAATGCCGGCTTCCACCTTGCCCACGAGGTCGCCGCCCACGTCGGCGCCTTTGGTGAAGATGCCGCCACCGAGACGGGCGAAAATCGAGATCAGCGAGGCGCCGAAGCCGAGGGCCACGAGGCTGTCGATGACCACGCGGTCGGCCGGGTTCAAGCCGACGATCTTGGTGAGGTAGCCGAAGTAGAGGGACACGCCGAGAAGGGCGAGACCGGCGACCAGCATGCCCGTGACCGCGCCAGCCTTGAAGGCGACATCGAGGCCGCCGCCGAGGGATTGGGTTGCCGCCTGCGCCGTGCGCACATTGGCACGGACGGAGACGTTCATGCCGATGAAGCCCGCGGCGGCGGAGAGAATMGCGCCGATGGCGAAACCGAATGCAACGCGCATTCCGAGGAGGTAGGCGATGATGACGAACAGAACGACGCCGACGATTCCAATCGTCGTATATTGTCGGCGGAGATAAGCC
>NZ_JBFUMH010000221.1:0-6717 GCF_054049475.1 Microvirga sp. P5_D2
CGGCCAGGTTGCGCCGGCTTGCGCTGCCATGCACGGCCTCAATGAAGGCTTCCACCTCGTCCTTGACGGCAAGACGCCCCTTCGCAAGCTCGACCTCGCGCCGCAGTTCCTCCACACGCATGCCCATGGCATCGCGGCGCCCCTCGAGACGTGCGAGGGTAGCCTCGGTTCGCGCGACCTGATGATCGATGGGTTGATCCATCAGCGCTCGTCTCCAAGCTGCTGCAGACGCGCTTCCACATCGCGCAAGGCCGTGCCGAATTCCTCGACCAGCTTGGCATTCTGCGCGAGCGCCGCCTCGATCAGGTTCTTGATCTCCACCTCATCGGACGTGCCGAGCTCGGCCTTAGCAAGCTCGCGCGCCTCATCGAGATCGCGGGTCAGCCGCTCGACCTCCCCTTCGGCGCGGATACGCTCAGCGCGCAGCTTGTCGAAGCTCTTGCGCAGGTCTTCGAGTCGCCTGAGGTTGTCTGATTCCAGGCGAGTTTGGCTCGTCATGAAGAATGGCTCCGCTGCAGATCAATGGCCAAGGTTCAGTTCTGAAGGGCGATATTTCGTCGCAACGACTTCGCCTTATTTCGATCGGGATCTCAGACGACACCTTCAAACCTGAAATCCAGACCTCCACATAGTGTCGGATACTCCAAGATTACAGTCTCACACAACGAACTTTGCTTGACACGCGACCGTCCAGCATTATGTTCTTGTTTTGTTCATCATACAAGCGTTGGTTCGTGGGTGAACGCAAGAGAGCCCTTAAGGCGACCCGGAGGAATGCTGGATGTTCGCGATGACGGAAGAGCGCCCGATCTTCGAAAACGAGGAATGGCTCGTGACGGAGGACGGGCTGGAGCACAAGAAAACCGGCTACTTCATCGACCGCGACAGCCTCGGCCAGCGGCGTGACGACGGCTTGTGGACTTGGCCTCTGCACATGGCCGAAAAAAGCTGGTGCGCGATGACGCCATTCGCCGAGGCGTTCTCCTGCGCAGCTTCCGTCTACGATGTCGAAACCGGTGCCGATCTCGCGCGCACTTTCAAGGTCGCGCGCTGCGAAGTTTCGCCCTGGCCTCACGTGAATAATGCTCGGCAGCAACAGGCTTCAAATCCTGTTCCATTGATGGCCAGCACCTTGCGAAACGGACCCGCAAATCCCATCTTTATAGAGTCGGGAAATGCCGAGAAGTCCTTTACTGACGAGGCTTTTCGAGGGGTCGGCGATCCTCGGCGCATCAGCAGCCAGAAAGGTGCGCGCCCCTTCTCGACGACGACACGTTTTCGCTCCGCACGTTTTGCCAAGGACAGCGTTCCTGCCTGGCAAACGCAGCRCCGAATCCGGAAAACAGGGACGAAGCTTGTCCGCTTCCTGCAGGCGGCGTGGAACATCCGTTGACTTGGAACATAGATTGAAGAGGAATGCCGAGCGTGAGGCTTGACGAGACATCCTGGAACTTCTGGAACACCTCCTCCGGCAGTGCTTCCGATCAGGATTTCGGTGCACCTGAAACGGCGGATGATTTCGCGCGAAGCGTGATCGCAACCATTTGCCACGCCAGCGTGACGCCGGGCGTCGGACGCCGCACGTTCGAGCGCTGCATGCGCTCCCTCATTCTCGGCTCGACGGCGCGCGTCGGCTTTCGCCATCCCGGCAAAGCTTCGGCGATCGACCTGGTCTGGCAGGAGCGCGAGCAGTTCTTCCACGATTACACGGCAAGCACAGACAAGCTTCGCTTTCTGTCGTCGCTGCCCGGAATCGGATCCGTGACGAAACACTCCTTGGCGCGCAGGCTCGGCCTCGAAGCGCCAGAGGGACGCAAGGCGGTTGCCTGAGACGTAAACAACAAGAAGAAGAGGTATCAATCCATGGCTAGAATGCGTGCAAGCGATGTCGGCTTCTGCGTTGTCGATGGCAATGCCGATGTGATCGCAGACAATCTCGTCCACCGAATCCGCGAAGCCGCCGTAGAGATGGAAAGCCAGGTCAACCGCCTCTATCGCGGTCGCCACGCTTATGATCTCAACACCGGCACGAAGGTCGATCTCGACAAGGCCATCGAGCAGCTGAACTACATGGCGCGCACCTTGCGCGAAGTGCAGGGCGAGCAATCCAAGGTCGTCTACCTGCAAGCGGCCGAATAACCCCTTCCGAGAGCGGCGCCCCAGGTGCCGCTCTATTGGCATGAGCCCACCCTTACCGCCGGCGCCAAACACGGCTCTATCGCACCTGAGCCCTATCCTTCCTCCACTCCTGCCGAACACTCCGACCATCGTCGCACTTGAAGTTTTGCAAGAACAAATGTAGAACAATAGGTGATGTCCGTATCAGGACAGGAGAGCACAACAGACCCGAACCCCGTTCGGGAGAGATGAATGGAGAGCTGTCATGGCGGGCAGTGTGAACAAGGTAATCCTGGTGGGCAATCTGGGGCGCGACCCGGAGGTGCGYCGCACCAACAACGGCGATCCCATCGTCAATCTGCGCATCGCCACGTCCGAGACCTGGAAGGACAAGGCCACCGGYGAGCGCAAGGAAAAGACCGAGTGGCACCAGGTGGTGATCTTCAACGAGAACCTCGGCCGCGTGGCCGAGCAGTATCTCAAGAAGGGCTCGAARGTGTAYATCGAGGGCCAGCTCCAGACCCGCAAATGGACGGACCAGCAGGGCGTGGAGAAGTACTCGACCGAGGTCGTGCTGCAGCGCTTCCGCGGCGACCTGACGATTCTCGATGGCCGCTCGGGCGGCGGCGCTTCGTCGGAATACGGCGAGGAGGAAGGCGGCGGGCAGATCAGCCGCGGCGGCGATTTCGGCCGCTCATCCCCCATGGAAAAACGGCCCGAACCGGTCGGTGCAGGATCCCGTCGCAGCGATTTCGACGACGACATCCCGTTCTAAAGCGCAAAGCTGCTCAGCAATTCAAATCCGGGCCAACAGCCCGGATTTTTCACGGCCTTCGATCATCGAATGCCGGCAGAATTCTTCTGGGTCATCTCGCGGGAACGCTGCGCGCGCTCGATCTCGCGCAGCTTGCGGGCTCGCTCCTGCAATTCCTCACGACTTGGCATCCACCAGCCTCGCACCCCACGCAGATTCAGGTCGTCGGCTTCGCGGCTGGGCCGCGTGCGATAGATCTCCTGCAGGCTCGGCATGCGCCAGCGCGCCCACACATAGCCGCCGGGCGTTCCAGCAGCATGCGGATAGAGAGCGCTGTCGAGGGTCTCATCGATGGGCGTAGGCTCGATATCCTCGAACAGCACCACGCCCCAGGCAAGGGTCGCAAGCGGCGTGTCGAGAGGAGGAAGGTCATCGCCAGGAACAGGGAAACGCCTGCGCCGTCTTTCCGCCTGCATCGGGTCTGGCGGCTCCGGCCCCAAGCGCTTGCGCTCCTCCCGCCGTTTCTTGCGCTCCTCGGGTTCGTTGCGCCGCGCGGCCTCCTCGATTGCCGGCCAAGCCTGCTGCAATGACTCATAGGAGCGGAAGGGCACGTGCCAGATCCTTTGGTCGGGATTCCAGCGCGCCCAGGGGATGGACCGCAGGGCATCGACAATGGTTTGCGAATAGGGCGTGCGGATTCTTAAGTCGTCGGCGATTGTGAGATACGGGCTTTCCAGCGGCTCGAAGAGATAGGCATCGCGGCCTTTCTCATCCGCGTGCCGGTCGAGCGTCTCAAGCTCCTGCGCCATCCACCTGTTAAGGCGCCTGACGGCTGTCGTGCCCGGCACGAACCACTCCTGCTCCACGCCACGCCAGCGCGCCCGTGGAAAGGCCTCACGGAACCGGCGCACGAGGTCGCGGTCATAGGGAAAGGCGGCAAACGCCCCTGCCCTCTCACCGTCCGAAGGCCTGACCTGAAAAGCGGACGCGACGATCTCCATGGATGATCCCTGAGCGCCAATGCGTGGCACCTTAAAGAAAGAACACCTCCATGGCCGAATTGGATCCTGAGCGAGTGTGTTCAGGTGTTTACGCCATTGCGCCAAGCATGACTTGCCTGGAGCTGTGACAACTTTTCCGCACATTCGATTGGAGAGCGTTCTCGATCACAGCGACCAAGCGATGGAGCTGAGCCGTGTGACCTGGCGCTTATCCTGGTATTGTGTTGGACCGGTCAGCAGGACGTTGAACAGCCAAAGGCCCTCCGCGGGTAGGGCTGGAAGGCTTTCCCAAGGTTCTCTTCGACAAAAATCCCTGACGCTTTTTGCGTACAGGGGCTTCTTAGTAGGTTTGGTTGCGGCGACCTGAAACCACCGACGGTTCAATGGTATGTCGAAGCGAATTCAATGAGATCGTCTGCAGCTCAGTCCTTCAGGTTGCGTAGCCTTAATGTCAAACTAGGCAGACAACCATGAGCGCGAGGAGGTCGGCGATGCCTCAGAACGAGACCGCCATGTATTCGCACCTGCGGACGCCACGGGCGGCTGCCGCTGCCGGGGTTGTCTTCTCCATTCTGCTGGTCATCATCTTCTGGGTCTTCCGGCGCGCGGTTCCAGCCGATCCATTGGACCCTGGCACCTGGCTCGCCAACAGCTCCAGATCTGTGACACTGACCCTCAATCTCATTCCCTTTGCGGGCATCGCCTTTCTCTGGTTCATCGGCGTATTGCGCGACCGCCTTGGACAAAGGGAGGATCGTTTCTTCGCGACCGTCTTTCTGGGAAGTGGCCTGTTGTTTCTGGCTACTCTGTTCTCGGCCGCAACGATTGTTGGCGCATTGCTGCTCATCGCCCCCTCAATCGATATGACCGGAACGGCCGCATGATGATGAATGCATCCGGTCAGCCGCGGCTTCGTCGCTGCTAAAGAATCGGGCCGAAGGCCATTCCTGCGTAACGCACTTCGGCCCCAATATCAGGTCGCTACTGCCTTCACCCCCTTGGCCCGTGACCCAGCCTTCGGCCGTCGCGGGCCAATCAAGTCGGCGCGCACCGTGAAGGTCTCCGGATCCGTCCGCTCCGGGGCCGGAGCGTCATAGATGACGAGTAGGCCCCCAGGGCCTGCCTCCGGCCAGAGCTCGATGCCCTCGGGGTGATCGGCGTGCAACCGGTAGGGCAACTCGGCGACCATCTCAATGCGGCCTATGTCGATGACGCCGGAACTATCATCGTGAAACGCGTCCCGCCAGCGCAGCAAGAACGCCGGTCCTTCCAGGGACATCGTGGGACCAACCAGCAAAAGCAGATCGTCACCGTCGAAGCGCATGTCGCGGATGCCGAGACCGCGCGTGTCGAGGAGGTGCTTGCGGTAGCGCCGTCCGCCGTCGACACGCCGGGCTTTGAGCCGGCCCGGTGCCTTCTCCGTCATCGTCAGGTCGAGCACGACAGCGTGGCCCCGCAGTACCGGGCCACGCAGGCCGAGCCAGATCCGATCCCCGCGCACGGCCAAGCCCTCGACATCGAACCCGTTCTCCTTGGCTGGGAGCGCGAGGAAGGGGTCGAGATGCGGATCATCGGCGACCCAGCGAATGAGGGCGCTGTTCCGCTTGCCGAACTTGGTCCAGGCAGCCTTGCGCTTGCCGGTCGCGGCAATCGGCCTGAACAAGCCGGGCGCCTCTTCCACGAGCGGGATCCGGCCCAGGAAGTGACGGTTCGGCTCGCGGTCGACCTGTTCCATGCGGCGCAGGGCATCATCGGCATCGCTCTCGTCGCGCTCGGGCTTGCTGCGTTTGAGCGCATGCGATCCGACGATCCAGAGAAAGCCGTCTGTTGCGCATAAGCCTTCGATGTCCATCTCACCGTCGGCGCCGGCTGGCAGATCGACGAGCCCGTCGAGGGTGAAATGCCGGTGCTCGCCAAAATGGCCATCCGTCATGCGCCGCAGCCGTTCGACGCTCGCCGTCTCGTCACAGGCGAGAAAGAGACTATCGCCGACCCGGGCGACCGCAGATAGATCCTTGTGGAGTGGATCTTTCAAGTGTTTCAGTGGCCGCCAGTCGGAGAAGACGAAATCGACCTGTCCGATGGGTTGCATATGGCTGTCGTTGGACATGGTCGCTCCCTCCAGTGGTAATGATGAGCCTAAACGGTCACACGGCCAGACGAGAAGCGACGAAAGACAATCAAAAGCGGCTCGGGCGCGAAGTGGCCGAACCATCAAATAACCTAGGCCAAAAACGCTTGCGGCCCAAGGGCAGGATCGAGCCCGACCGCTTTCCTCTGGAGCGTTGATTAGGCCCTGAATCTGCCATCTCCGCTGTTGCTGGCGTACGATCTACCAAGTTGGATTTGCTGACGAGCCATCGGTTCTCAGCAAATGAGATTGCAGGCTTTCTGACGGTTCACCGCCGCTCCAGTTGAAGACAACCGTGACCCGGCGTGAGCAGTGGGCGCACGGTGAAGGTGTCGGGTCGATGACATGCCGGAGGCCCAAACTGTCAAGGAATTGTCTCAGCCGATCAAGCACAGAGTGAGGAATTCTGCGCTCGCTATGGCTTCCCGGCAATTGCCTGGAGGAAGACGTGTGTCTGACGGTGCGCCACACAGAGGAGGATGTCGTCTAGCTTTGTCTCAACACCGTACCTGGAGAGAAGCTAAGGTGGGGAGAACAACATGCAGAGATCGCGAGAGAGACGATAATTGCCTGCAGCTTGATGGAATTGGCCTGAAGCCAAGGAGTCCGCAATGACGAAGAAGAGGTTCGGTTCAAGTCAGATCATTGCACTAGTGCTCGTGCCGACCATCACGGTGACGCCAGCGCTGGCCGCTCCCGGCATCACCACGGCC
>NZ_JBFUMH010000222.1:0-6654 GCF_054049475.1 Microvirga sp. P5_D2
CCGGTGTCCCGGGTTCGCCGCACCAGCCTGATGGCGAAGCTCTCGCTGACGGCAAAGTGCCCTGCCGCCGCCCGGCAGGAATGGCCCGCCTCGACAAAGTCGGACACCCGCACCCGAAGATCGAGAGAATAGCAGTGACCCATGATCCACCTCCCGTTCCAGCAAGTGAATCACAGATCGCACCAGGCCAAAACCCAGGAGTCGAATTTCCAGTCCGATGCTTTAGCACTCGCTCGTTTCACTGCCTCAACAGCCGCAGCCTCTCCCCTTGCTTTCTGTTCTCCGGGCTTGGGCATATATCCAGGACTCATCCGAGCATTGGAAGCCCAACGTTGACCATTGATGGAGAAGACCATGCCGTTTGGCGATCTACCGCGCCTAGGCTGGCGCAGATGGCTAGCGTGGGCGGCGATGAGCGCTATAGGGCTTGTAGACCTCGTGCTACTTGGGATCTTGCTGTTCTAGGCTCATCTCAGCATTCCCAGCCCCTTAGCCAAGGTCATAAAACTGAGATGCTCGACCGGTATCCGGTCAGCATTATGAACACAGTCAATCGAGATACCCGCGACCAAGCGCTTGATGCCGAGGATTGTTTCAGCCATTGCCCGAGCTGGTTCATTCTCTCGATACCTCTTGCTGCCCTGGCTTGTGCTCTAGCGGCCTCATTATGTAGCTAACCTACCTCAACAGCCCCAGCCTCTCTGCGATGCTCTCTTCAACGTAGAGAGGCTGGGGCTGTTAAGGCTGATCTCTCCCGTGATAACGCCGTTATCACGGGTGTAGCTCTTGTGAGACTTAGGCGGCATTCTGCTATCTCATGCCCGGTTGTGCCCGGCGCTCTAGCTCCTCCCGACGGGCCTGTTGCCCTGGAGGAGATGACAATGAAGGTCCTGGTAACGGCGTTTGCCTTAGCATTGGTCTCAACCGCATCGATGGCGGCTGAAACATCCTGCACAGCCCAGGCTACGGAGAAGAAGATCTATGGAGCTGCCAAGACCAGCTTCATGACCAAGTGCGAACGGGACATGAAGGCGTCTTGCGATACCCAGGCGACGGAAAAGCACTTGCATGGAGCAGCAAAAACGAGCTTCACCAACAAGTGCGTCAAAGACTCGGGCGGAACCTGACATGAAAAAGCCCCGCGCGATCCTCTCGCCGGGGCTAGTTTCTTGCAGGCTTTGCACCCTGAGAGACAGCAGCCGTAGCTCCGTCTCTCTCACGCGATGTAGCTTAAAGCCCAATAAGGCGATCGCACTGCACGACAAGCCTTCGGGACCGAATAATGTTGCCTCGCAAACTGAGGGGACCTGACCTACAATCTGAGGCCCCCTCAATTTGACGGGACGTACTATTGACAGACAGCCGGCAGACAGCTTGTGGCCAATTCAGGTTTAGACTGGGCACACCATGCTGCCCACATCAGAAGCCAAGCAGATTCCGCTGAAGGTCCCATGGGTCCGCAGGGGCACTCGGTCGAGCGGCGATTGAGAACCCTGTCGATAGGCTTGGAATCTTAATTTGGCGATGGCCCAGTGATAGGCGTGTTTTGGTCGAGACCACAGTGCTCGCGAAAAGCCCGTTGCGCAGCAGCAAAATCAGGAACCCAGGTTACGAACCGCGCTGTCATCGTACCCCGCCCCACAATATTGATGGATTGAAGCCCTATTGTGTGAAGCGGTCCGACGAGGCTGTCGCCTTCGCCGAAGAACAGGGTACCATCCTCCCACTCCAGCAACACAAAGCCGCGCTCTGTCTGCACGACAAAGCTCTGGCAGAACGGCTTGAAATCAAAGACAACCGTGCCGGTAAAGCGAGGATTACCCGGTCCGGACGTGATGATGCCCACGATGGTAAGCACAAAAGCAACACACCAGATGCCGAACCCAAGGAAAAGCTTTGTCATCGCAGGTCCCCCGCAATTCTGGAAAGAACGTGCCCCGAGTGACGCGGCGATAACTTGAAAAGATTATAGCTGTTGGGAAGGCATTGCGCTAACATTCCGTTCGATGGTGCCGAGAGTATATCTCTGCCAGGGGGGTCGCTCGATCCAGACGCAGGAGGTCCATGATGGAATCACCTCCAAACTTGGCCGCTAAATTGCTGCGGCATCCAGACCAGACTCAGCGTAGCGATTGACCCAGGAACCGCAGACCGGGCGCGGCTTCAGGAGCCGCATCAGTAAGACATGGCTCCGCGCAACTCTCCCGGCCCTGATGATTGGCCCACATCAAGAGGGCCAACATGGTTAAGCATATACGAAGATGGAGGTTTGCCATGCGCCCATTCCTACTCGCGACCGCTCTCTGTTTGCCACGACAGGCACCTTGGTAGCCCAGGACCACCAGGCGGGTCATGGCATGCGGGTGGACCAACTCCAATGGATGCCAGCCCCATCGGCCCTGCCGAAGGGAGCACATCTGGCGGTCCTGTCAGGTGATCCGGGCAAAACCGGACCGTTCACGATCAGGCTAAAAGCCCCTGCCGGATACAAGATTCCGGCCCACAGTCACCCCACGGCGGAGCGGGTTACTGTTATCTCCGGTGACTTCCACTTCGGTATGGGCGACAAACTCGATGAAGCTAAGGCTGAAAAGCTCGGCAGTGGAGGATTCGTCGATCTTCCGGCCAAGATGAACCACTACGCCTTCATGGGCACCGAGACGGTGGTACAGATCGACTCCGAAGGTCCGTTTGCGATCACCTACGCCAGCCCAGCAGATGATCCGAGCAAATCGCAATGAGACCAGCCTCGCCGATTCCTCAGGATACCAATCGGGAGATCGAGGAAATGACGTGCCCACTATCGCGGGTCGTACTATCTGATGAAAGGACGGAGGCTGAGGCTAGTCGGTAGAAAGAGCTTGAGGTTAAACGCATTCAGGCTGTCGAAAAGCTGAAGCTCGAAGCCGATGACGCGGCGCAAAAAGCAGCATCAATCTTGGCAAAAGACCCTGTTGAAGAAGCATAGGGAACCCTGATCCCGGATCTTTGTTAGCCCGACATGGTCAAGCAGCAACGGAGGCAAGGTGATGATCTGTCCATTCTGCAAAGAGGACGTAGCTGACCCATGCCACAACACTGTGGAGATGCAGCAGCGAGCCAGCACTCCTGTGCTGCGCTGTAATGAAGCTCTGAAGAACCTGAAAGGGATCGTGTTCGGCTAACCGTGCCGGATAGCGTCGTGGCGCTTCTGTACAGGCGCAGATGTCCAGTGACCCTGACGCCACTTCCCACTAGATGCGGCCCGTACCGATGTCTGTGAAACAGCAGAGCACGGAGTTGGCGATGATCTTAGGCATTCTCAGCCCCTCCGCGTTCGAGCATGGGCCCCGGATCAGTCACTATCAGGCGTCCTGTCCGGGGCCGGAATATTGGCGTCGCTATAGCCACGTGGTCCGTGGAACTTGACCTTCGGGGTCAGGGCAGGACAGTCTTCCAGCATCTGCACGACTTTCCAGACCGAGTTTACCACCCTCTGGATCGGGCTAAGCGGCGTCTTGCTCACGATTGGCTTGCCTCCCCTATAGGCTCGTCCGTCTGCGGGTAAAATACCAGATCGCAGCAGCGATCACGATGACCAGCAGAACAACCCACCACCAATCAGCAATTCCGCCGGCAGGCGCTCCTGTCGCATTGCCAGGGGGCGTTGCTGGGGTCGTCTGAGCCAGGGCCAGTGAGGATGAGTACAAGCAGGGCAGTACCTGCGGGTGAGGCGGATAAAACATGGCGCATGTGTTCCTCCGGGTTTCCCTCTCAAGCGAACGACGGAAGGTCACAAAACTACTGACGGGATGTCATCCGATCCATCAGATGCCGAAGCTCGGTCAGCCTTCGAACATAGGGAGTGCGCTCCCGCTAGTAGCGCTCCAAAAGCTGGGCAGCGAAGCGCCTTTTGATGGCTTCAGCGCCTGCCCATCCCTAAAGCTGCTCCTGGTCACCCTGGTCGCGAATTTCGAGTTCTGCCAGCGCCGCCAAAATGCTCTGATGCTGGAGCAGCAGATCGGCTGGATACCATGGGCACCGCATCGACAGGGCCAACGCTTGTCCCGCGACAGAGGTACTCGGCATTAACCACCCTCCCTCATCTGAAAGAGGGAACATAGCAGCATTTGGGTTAGGGAGAAGTCAAATGCCCTATGATAGATTGAGAGTGATCGCGAGCACGCTCCTTAGCCAACAGGACCCTAGGCCGGCATTGTCTCAGGGCCGGCCCGTGCCTGACGCAGAGGTGACAGGCGCTGCATGTCGGCACAAAGCCTGTCCATAAGCCCATCAGTCAAACCACTCGACGATCTGAAAGCATCCTTTCTCAATCCTAATGAGGATCAGCCTCGGAGGGTTGGTCTGCGAGCCTTTTGATCTCGAACACCGCAGCCGTGATAAAGGCAGAGACGACAAGGAAGGCCGCAACCGTGGTGTAGGTTCCGTCCTGAACCCCTGGGTTCATCCCGACTAAGGGGATCAGCAGCAAAGCCGGCATGCCAAGGGTGATTGCGCCAAGGATGTAGACTGGGTTCGCTGATCCTTTAGCCGCGTCGCTCCTATGAGCCCTGCGAGCTGATCCCTCTTGCGCCCATACCTTCACACGCCTCGAAGCACTCCTCACATAGTCCGACGCACCCCGGAGGCGCGGGCCCCACACTCTGACCGTTCGTTGAACTCTGCCTTCGAAACCGGGGCGCGGCGAGCTTTTACTACCCGCACGGCTTTCCGTCCTGAGTTCATGGACCATTGGGTGAGGCTGAGATGATTCTTGTTTCTGGTCAGCTTGCACTACCCCTACGCGGGGCTGGGGCAGGTCGCTTGCAACGCGGTGGCCGAGTTCCTTTGAAGGAAGAACCTCTACAAGTGAGATCGGTTGAACATGTTGCTCGGCCTCGTCTCTGATCTCGCTGTGTGAGCCTTGTTCACCCTCCCCGCTCTGATTGCCGTCAGTGAGCAAGCTGTGGGGTCCAGCGAAACCATGGTTCTGTGCTGGCGGAAGGCTGGAGCGGGTGATGCCTTCCGGACCTCCTATCACACTGCTGGGTATCTCGGTGCTCAAGGAGTCCGGCACCGTCTCCGCTCTGCGTTTCGACGAACCTCGCGGCTTGCTAGTGGCTTTTGAGCGAGGCGCACCACTCTCCTCATTCCGCTGTTTCAAGTCGTCACGTCGGCTCGGATGCTTTGGGGCTTTGCTCATGCCGGAATCAGGGCCAGATACCTTGGCTTTTTGATGACAGTTGTGGGAAGCGGTCATGTCGAAACGTGATCCACTCACCTTTGATCGGGATCGACATGACAAAACATCTTAGGCTTAGCCTCTGGCTCAGGGCCGCAATATCTTGGGCTGGTGCCGCCGGTAGCTTCGGGACAGCAGAGTTACATCGGCAGCAGAAAGCCATGTTGAACGAGATGGTGAAACCGGCAGCACGTTTCGTGACGAAGATCCCCTCGTCCAGGAAAGCTTCAGACGGGGCTATTAACCTCATCGTAACGAGCCTCGCGGGTGATAAAGGCAAGGGGGCGCGGCAAGATCGTCACACCTCGCCCAGAGTCTCTGGTCCACGTCAGTGCTTGGACCCACGCAGGCTCTGGAACATCGCCGCCGTGGTGATCTGTTGGTGCAATTCGGCGAGACGCTCGGTCACTCCAATCGGGATCAGGCCGCGACGGTGCTTGATGCCATGATCCAGCGGGAACGGGCGAAGCGAGCGAGGAAGCTCAGTACAGGCTTAGAACCGCGCCGGGCCTTGTCAGGTCAACCTTCACCCTGCTTCTTGGGCGCCTCGATCAACTTGAAGGAAGGGACAGCGGTGTCCTTCCATTCTGCCATGACCTCATGACAGCACTGCCAAATTGCGTCGTCCTTGGTGCGTGTCGGGAAGCGCGTGATTGTCAACGCTTAGAGTGCCCCACAGGTCACACGTGAACCCCCAGCTAAGCGAGATTGTCGTGTCTGGACCATGTGCAAATCCTATGCGGCCTGAAGGGCGCGCTCGATGGCTTGGGGCCCTTTCGAGATGACGAGGAGAAGCACTCGGGCGGAGGTGTCCAGCTTGCCCTTGCCCTGCTCCCAATCGCGAAGGGTGCCAAGCGGGAAGCCGTAGCGGGCCGAGAACTCAGCCTGTGTCATTCCCAACCCCTGATGGATGGCCTTCACGTCGATTTCTGCGGGAACGTGAACCTTGTAGGTGGACGGATCGGCTTCACCGCGAGCAATGGCTTGGGCTTCTTCCGCTGCCTGAAGGAGACGTTTTCCAAGGAATGTCACAGCTACCAGCTCTCAGTTTCGCATGCTCTCAAGAAGTCATCGCTGCGCATTCGTAGTGCGCAGGTTCTTACGGACGCCCTCCCTGTACTCGTCCGCAAGGCTGCTGAGGATCTGGCGAAGGGCGTTCCCGTCCGCTTGGCTGATGTCGGTCCGCTGACCTCTATCCACTAGAGCATCGGATGTTTAATCGGACGCATATCCAGCAGCCTTGAGGTAGTTCCAACACTCGTGCGGCTCAAACAAATCGCAGATGTCGCCGAGGGCGCGCCAGAGCGCGTCGAACGTTCGCGCCTCGGCCTTGCGCAAGTGTGCCTTGATCTTGGCAAAGGCTTGCTCGATCGGGTTCAGATCGGGCGAATAAGCCGGCAGGAACAGGAACCAGGCTCCGCGTTGCTTCAGAC
>NZ_JBFUMH010000223.1:0-6628 GCF_054049475.1 Microvirga sp. P5_D2
TGGCGGCAGCTCTGGCCAACAAGCTGGCGCGGATTGCCTGGAGCGTGCTGAGCCAGAACCGCACCTATGAACCACGAACAGCGGCTGTGAGGGGCTAAGGGCGATCCCGCCCCTCTACTACCACTAGCCGATTAGAACCCGCCGAGGTCTGCGAGAGGAAGACGAGATGGAGAACGGTCGCGCCGTCGTATCTGTGCTCTGGTGACCCTGATGGCCGTAAAGGGCCGATCTGCTTATGAGAACAGATGCGCGCGGAGATCCATGATGGCCAGGAGTTCGCCTCCGCACGGGCCGGATCCATGAGCGCAAGACCACCCTCACCATCGCGAAAAGCCTCTTGCGACGCAAAGCCTCTTGCGACGCACGGCCGGTCCATACATCTGGGTCAAAGTGTTACGTCGAGCGGATTAGATGAATGTCCGCTTCGCCTACAAACTCCGAACTTTGGCTAAGGTCTGCCCCGTGCCATTAGCGGCCCTTTCCACGGAACCGGAATCCGGACTGCACATTGGTAGGTTCACGGGCTGAGCCGATCGCCTGTATGGCCATTTCCATGGACAGGTGGTGTCCTGCCGAGGTCCGGGATGGCATCTGGCATTGGACATTTCTGGCTCAGTCGATCGTTAGGAACGGGGCTGCCCCCTCAAAGCCATGCAGGAGCCAACCACATGTCGAAAACCGTCACGTGCCTCTACGAGGATCAACAGAAAGCCAGCGAGATCGTCAGCCGCCTTGAGCAGGCCGGTCTTTCGCGTGGTGACATCAGCTTCTACTCGACGCCTTCAGATAACCTCATCAACGATCTGGAAAATGACGGTGTGCCGCGCACGGATGCCTATGCCTATGCCGAGGGCGTGCGCCGCGGCGGGTCCCTCGTTGCCGTGGAGTGTGACGATGATGAGGTCGACCGAGTGATCGACATTCTGGACGATGACGGGGTGCTCGACCTCGACGAGCAGCAGACCTCCTGGCGCTCGGAAGGATGGCAGGGCTACGACGCCTCCACCTCCGGCACCACAGGCGGACTTGGAGCCGCAGCCGCCGGGCTGGCCGGCGGCCTGACAGGATCGTCTGGCACGACGCGTACGGACGTGGACGCGGGCAGCGACATCACCGGGTCTGCGGACATCGTCCATGCCCGCACTGATGCGACCGCCACGGGCGGACGGGACGAGGTCATCCCGATCGCCGAGGAGGAACTGCACGTCGGCAAGCGTGAGGTGGCCCACGGCCGGGTGCGGATCCAGTCCCGCGTGATCGAGCGCCCGGTGCAAGAACAAGTGACTCTGCGCGAGGAGCGCATCGACGTCGAGCGGCGCCCCGTCTCGGGTGAGTACCGCGAGGGTGCGCTGGGTAGCGACCCCTTCCAGGAGCGTACCATTGAGGTAGAGGAACGCGGCGAGGAGGCGGTAGTCTCCAAGGAAGCCCGCGTGGTCGAAGAGGTGGTAGTCCGCAAGGACGTAGAGCAGCGCACGGAGACGATCTCCGACACGGTGCGCAAGACCGAGGTCGACGTCGAGGACGAGCGCAACGTCCGCGGCACCGGCACCAGTGGCTCGACCGACCGTTCACCCTGATGCCGTCCGCCGAAGCCCGGCGCTCTGTCGGGCTTCGGCTCCCTTGATGTACTATGACGTCAGCTCGCCGACCCTAGGCGTTGGCTGATGGATCGTCAGGATCCGTGCGCTCCACGACGGCGCGTTGCTTGCGCAAGGTGCCCGGCACCTCGACGGTCTCACGTTCGACGCGGCGCCGGATGTGCAGTTCCTCCTTGAGGACAAGACGCTTCTCGACCACGAGCACCTCCTCGACGACCGGAAGGATCGTCACGTCGCCTTCGGTCCTGATCTCGGGTGTGGTCTCGATTATCCTGTCGATGGGCACACGGGTGACCTCCACAGTCTCCCGCTGCACATCCGCATGGGCAAGTTCCTCGACCGTGTCGGTGACCGTCTGCACGCGCACCCGACCTGTCACAACTTGCCGCTTGCCAACGGTGGCGGTCTCCTCGACGAGGGGTATGACCTCCTCGGACACAGCATGGGCACTGCTCCTCAGCACATCGTCCAGAACGCGCACATGCTCATCTTCGTGTGGCGGTACATTCGGAGGATCGGTCGGGTTGCCCATGGCTGCTCTTTCGTAAGCGATGACCAACGGGAGCTCGCCACGCGAGTTCCCGTCAATGGAAACGCTGCGCGGTGGCCGAGAAATCCAAGGAGGGGGTGTCAGCCCTTGGGGTGAGAGGAACGCGGAGTTGTAGCTAACGTTGATCCGCAGCCCTTGTGGGCGAAAGGAGAACATCATGCTCAGCAGGCTCCACGTTTTCACGATCATGACGCTCGGTGCTGTAAGCGAGGCGCTTGCCCAGGCCACCCCGCCTGCTGCGCCCGGCTCACCGCCTGCGCCCGCACCTGCGGATGACGGCAGCGGCACCCCCTGGCTATGGATCATCCTCGGCCTAGCGATCCTTGCCGCCCTGATCTGGTACTTCATGCGCGGACGGTCACGCACCACGACGGCCGGGACGACTGGCTCCTCGAGCGCCTCCGGGACGTCCACGAACCACCCCAAAGTGTTTGACAACGACAAGCGCAAATAGCCGCTCTCAATCGAAGTTACGGAGCCCAACACTGTGAGCCGAACAGCTCATGGCTGAGGCAGTCCGTCCTGTGCGCGTGATGCAAGCATCGAAGCCTGAGGGAGTGGATCACCAGGCGGATAGCCGGCCGCCTGCAGGACAAACTTGCGCTGTCTCCAACGCTACCAGGCTTTCCTCACTTCCTGCCGCAGCCCTGGCCGAGATCTCGGGAGTGTGCGCCAGATCAGCAGCGTACAGGCCTTACTCACCCCAAGAACGATGGCCATGCCGTAGAGGAAGATCACGGGAGAGAAGCTCCCATCCATCTCGCTGCAAGCTCCGTGCTGACCACCCGCCGCGGCAGCCCTGCGGAGGAACGTTGATGGAAATGTGCGGTTGATCTCCTGCGGAGGCAACCTGCGTTCGCGCAGGTCTCCTTGACCAGCTTCCGTACACTGAGCCCCGCTACATGCTCGAGCGGGGCTCCTTTTGTCCCTGCCACATCTGGAATGCGCATGAGGCGCCCCTCCCTGGAGGCAGGAGATGGGGYGGTGCGGCAAGATCGCCTATCCCAGGAACCTCACTCCCTCCGACTGGTTCATGACGTTCACGTGACGGGAGGCGGATCATGCAGACGTGGTGGCTGACGGCCTTAGGCCTGGCGGCGAGGCTGTGCACCAGCCTCAGCTTCGTGCCGCAGGTGCTCAAGGCCTGGCGCGAAGGAGACACCAAGGCAATCTCGAAACGCATGTATGTGGCCTCTCTGATCGCCTACGGCCTCTGGATCGTGCACGGACTGATGATAACCAGTGTGCCGGTCATCCTGTTCAATGGCGTCAACGTGGTCTTCGCCGGCCTCATCCTGACGATGAAGCTTCGAGGTCTCAAACCGACCGAGGGACGCTGATCTATGGATGTGTCGCTTTCAACCCTGATCGGATGCGCCGCCGGTTGCGTCGGCCTTTACAGCTTCGTGCCGCAGGTCATGAAATGCTGCCACACCGGTGATGTCGCTGCCATCTCCCTGCGCATGTTCGCGGTGCGCACCTTCGGGCTGTTGCTGTGGACTATCTACGGTTACGCCCTCGGCAGCCTGCCCGTGCTGATCTTCAGTGTCCTTGGCTTGGTGCTGAGCTCAGTCATTCTGATCCTGAAGGTCCACGGCTCGCGCCTGCAACCCACGAACGAGAACTGCTCTCAGGACCCGCGGGAGCAAAAGGCGTCAGGATCGGCAGAACCTGTTGCCGGTGAACCACAGACCATCATGCGGCCAGTGCCGGCTCACTAATTATGATCTGCGCCACCTCTTGGTAAGTTGCTGCTGAAGTGTCGCGGAGAGGTTTCTTGCCATCGGCCGGCTTACATCAAGCTCGCACGGAAGCTTGGCGTCGGAAGGTCGCCTTCGGGTCAAACTGGATGATTGAGCTCATGCCCATGAAGGTCAGCTCACGCCGCCAATGCAGAAATCCGGATAAGGTCTTCCCCGTGCCAAGAGCGGCCCTAGCGCCAAGAGCGGCCCTAGTGGTCTGCGCCTAACAAAAGAGTCCGTTTGAGGATTCCTCTTAAGCGAGACGCGTGCGAGGCTGGGGCATGCGCACTGGCATCTCCATCATCCTGACATCGTCCGACCGGCTTCGCCTGGAGGCGGTCACCAGCAACCGGAACACGGCTCAGAAACATGTCTGGAGGGCCGCCATCGTGCTGTTGAGCGCGGATGGCATCGGCACGACCGGGATCATGCGTCGGACAGGCACCTCCAAGACCTGCGTCTGGCGCTGGCAGGAGCGCTTCAAGCAAAAGGGCATCGAGGGCCTGCTGCGTGACAAGACGCGCCCCTCTAGGATCACGCCACTGGGCCCTGACGTTGCCGAGCGGGTGATCACCCTGACGCTGGCTGATCCGCCGGTCGAGGCGACCCGCCGCCATGATGGCCAAGGAGAGTGGCATCAGTGCCAGTGCCGTGCGGCGCATTTGGCGCGCTCATGGCCTTCAGCCGCATCGCTATCGCCAGTTCAAGCTCTCCAACGATCCCAAGTTTGGCGAGAAGCTCAGAGATGTGGTTGGGCTCTACGTCGATCCGCCCGCTCATGCCATCGTGCTCTCTGTTGACGAGAAGAGCCAGATTCAGGCGCTCGACCGCACCCAGCCCGGGCTGCCGCTCAAGAAGGGCCGGCTTGGAACCATGACGCACGACGACAAGCGCCATGGCACCACCACGCTGTTTGCCGCCCTGAACGTGCTCGACGGCACCGTGATCGGGCGCAACATGCAGCGCCACCGGCATCAGGAGTTCATCCGCTTCCTGAACGCCATTGAAGCCCAAGTGCCAGCGGGTAAAGCCGTGCACGTGATCCTCGACAACTATGCGGCTCACAAGCATCCAAAGGTTCGCGCTTGGCTCGACCGGCACGAGCGCTTCACCTTCCACTTCACCCCGACCTCATGCTCGTGGCTCAACGCGGTGGAGGGTTTCTTTGCCAAACTGACCCGGCAGAGGCTCAAGCGAGGAGTGTTCCACTCCGTGGTTGATCTCCAAGCCGCCATCAACCGGTATGTTGCCGAGACCAACACCCGTCCGAAGCCTTTCACCTGGACAGCCGATCCGGATCAAATCATCGCCTCGGTCAGACGTGGGCACCAAGCGTTAGATAGCATCCACTAGCAAAAAGACCCACTGGGCGATCCTAAGCGGGTTTCGGCGGGGTGGCCAACGGATGCTGTCTGTGATTCCATCCTTTGGTTTGGTTTGGGATGCGGATCATGGCAGGCAAATCCCCTGTTGTCGCAAGCGCCGCGCAGCGGCGTGACCTCATGGCCCTCAGCCACTCGCGAGATCGGGGTGAGGCGGATCGGGCGCGGGTGCTCCTGCTGACGCTGGCGGGCTGGACGAGCCCGCGGATCGCCGAGGCTTTCGGCGTGCGCGAGGATACCGTGCGGCTCTGGCGCAGCGATTTCATGAAGGGTGGGGTCGACGCGCTGCGGCGATCCGTTGCCCCGGGTCCGGCTCCGGTCAAGGCCGAGCAGGCGCTCGCGGTGGCCGAGGCGGTTTTGTCGGGACCAGTGGCGGATCGCCCCAACTGGACCTTGCCGCGGCTGGCCGACGAGATCGAGAAGCGCTCCGGCGTGCGCATCTCGCGCTCACGGCTCTCGGTCGTGTTGCGCCAAAAGGAGCTTTCCGCTGGCGACGGCCGCGCCATACCCTGAAGGGCCGCCAGGACGCAGACGCCGTGGACCGCGCTGGCCTGCGCCGCAAGCTCCTGAAGGCGCAGGCCGAGGCGGGCGATATCGTGCTCTTGTTCGGCGATGAGTCTGAGGCGCTGACCTATCCCTATCTCGCCCATGCCTGGGCCAAGAAGGGCGCGGATCTGCGCATTCCAGCGCCCGGCCAAGCCGCCAAGGTGGCGATGCTCGGGGTACTCGACTGGGCGCTGCGCGACCTGATCGTGCGCACCAGCCGGAGCAAGCGCAGTGCCGATTTCATTGCGCTTCTGGACCAGATCGATACGCAGTATGGCCCAATGCCCGGCCGTGCGCAGAAACCGATCGTGCTCGTCCTCGACAACGGCCCGATCCACACCAGCAAGGCGACACGCGCCGCACTCGCCGAGCGAGCACCCTGGCTCACGGTCGAATGGCTGCCAAAATACGCACCGGAACTCAACGACATCGAAGAGCTCTGGCGCGATCTAAAGCAGCATCATCTCGCTCATCAGACCTTCGCAGGGCCGGAAAGCCTCGATGCCGCCATTCACGAGGCCACCATGAAACTCAATCGCGAACGACATCGCCATCCGTTGGCTAAAGCATCGGACTGGAAATTCGACTCCTGGGTTTTGGCCTGGTGCGATCTGTGATTCACTTGCTGGAACGGGAGGTGGATCATGGGTCACTGCTATTCTCTCGATCTTCGGGTGCGGGTGTCCGACTTTGTCGAGGCGGGCCATTCCTGCCGGGCGGCGGCAGGGCACTTTGCCGTCAGCGAGAGCTTCGCCATCAGGCTGGTGCGGCGAACCCGGGACACCGGCTCGCCGGCACCGGACCGCCAGG
>NZ_JBFUMH010000224.1:0-6614 GCF_054049475.1 Microvirga sp. P5_D2
GGTGGGCACCCTGGATGGGCGGGATGCGATGATGGTGATCGAGCTGGCCACCACACCGGAGGAATACGAGCGTGGGGTGCGGCATCAGATGCCGGTGGCGATGACGCCGGAGCATGCCCGGGAGCTGGGCGAGGCGCTGCTGCTGGCCGCCAAAGCCGCCCTCATGGGCGACACCCCATCCTACGCCGTCAACTAAAAGCATCGATCGCAAAAAGCGGAAAACCGCATTGCGTGGAAGGTGCTCAAAATTCAAACTTTGAAGCGTCGGGCATAAATCCAATCAGACTCGATGCCGAAACCAGCGCCTAGGGGCAAGGGCGCTGGTTTTTTTATTTCCAGAGCCGGTATCGCTTGCGGGGAACCATATCTTTTCTTTGGCGGCGAACCGGATTCACTTTGCCGAAAATGCTCTCATTGACAGACACGGTAGCGGCCCATGTCGAAATGAAAATGATCATGGTGTGCAGCGTTGTAGTCAGGACTGAGCACCACATCGAAGAACTCACACGCACCATTCCTCACGGCTCTCAAGAAAGTCACGCGACGGCGGTTGTTTCCGTTCCAGTCGCTGCGAAGAGTGATCTGCTGACCATCCGCAAGTACGAAGCCTGAGATGTCGATGGCATTGGCCGTCGCATGCTCGCTGCGCCGTCCCCTCTCGCGATGATTGATGTTGCGGCATGCATAGGTGCCGAAATGGAGCACGCGCACCACTTCCTGCCCGAGATACTCCCGTGCCGCAGAGACGATTACGTTCTTCTCGAACAGAGCCCACGCGACAGCCAGCGGGCATGTGGCGGTAAAGCTCCTGCTCAAATCGATGGACGCGTCCGTCACTTCGACCGCGCTCGACAATCCGCATCCATCAGCGAGATCACGATCCGGCACGGACCTGTGAGACAAGGATGAAGCGGCCAGAACCGAACGGCATTGTGACCCGTCGCGTTCGAGCCGCGAGAGCTTGTAGCGCGTGAGCCAATTCACGTCGTCCGCCACACGCAACGGCGCGAAGGGATTGAGGTGATTGGGCACCTGCAGAATGCTGCCCCATATCAATCCGCCGGCGATGGCGAGGCCGAGCACGGCGGCAAGAGTGAGCCGCCCCAGGATCGTGAAGGCGACATGGCGTCGCCGCGATGGGTTATGTTGTTCATTCACACCCGTGATCTAGGGTGTTTCAAGCCTCGCCGCCAGCCTCTAATGGTAAGGTGGGGCCATGGATGCAGGTCTCTGGACTTCTCACCCCGTCCGTTGAATGCTCAGCCGACWGAAAAAGAGGTGACAATGACGGTCGATACGACAGAGGGGCGCGAGGCAGTCATCAGGGCGATTGCCATGCCGGCCGACACGAACCCGGCCGGGGATATCTTCGGCGGCTGGCTGATGTCGCAGATGGRCCTCGCCGCCGGCAACGCGGCGGCCCGGCGCGCTCGGGGGCGCTGCGCGACCGTTGCCGTCGACGGCATGGTCTTTCACACGCCGGTCCATGTGGGCGACGAGGTCTCGGTCTATGCCGACCTCATTGCGACCGGCCGGACCTCCATGAAATTTCAGGTTGAGGCCTGGCGACGCTCCCGCGATGGCGACGAGCAAATCAAGGTGACGGAAGCAGTCTTCACTTTCGTGGCCATCGACAGCGGCTCCAGACCACGTCCGCTTCCACCGGGCTAATGCTCAAACAGCCTTGAACACGCCCGTATCGAGGAAGGTCTCGATCATTTCGCGATAGGGAGCGATGTCGATTCCGTTCTGATCGAGCCAATCCGGGTTGTAGTAGGTCGAGGTGTAGCGATCGCCGCTGTCGCAGATGAGGGAGACGAGAGAGCCCTCCTCGCCCGCGGCCATCATGCAGCTGGCGATCCAGCACAGGCCGAAGAAGTTCGTGCCCGTCGATCCGCCGACGCGGCGGAACAGGCGCTCGGACAGAACATGCATGGCGGCGATGGAGCCGGCATCCGGTATCTTGATCATGTGATCGATCACTTCCGGAATGAAGGACGGCTCGACGCGAGGACGCCCGACGCCTTCGATGCGCGAGGGGCGCGCGCAAGTGACGTTCCGATCTTTCTGGCAATAGGCGTCGTAGAATGCCGAATGCTCCACATCCACCACGCAGAGCCGCGTGTCGTAATTGCGATAGCGGATGTAGCGGCCGATGGTGGCGGATGTACCGCCCGTTCCGGCACTCATCACCACCCATGCGGGCAGCGGATGGCGCTCGGATTCCATCTGCTCGAAAATGCTCTCGGCGATGTTGTTGTTGCCGCGCCAGTCGGTGGCGCGCTCGGCATAAGTGAACTGATCTAGATAATAGCCGCCCGCCTCATGAGCGAGCCCCGCGGCTACGTCGTAAACCTCGCCGGGGTTATCGACGAAATGACAGCGCCCGCCGAAGCGCTCGATGGCCTCGATCTTCTGCCCGCTCGTCGTGCGCGGCATGACCGCGATGAAGGGCAGCTGAAGAAGATGCGCGAAATATGCCTCGCTCACCGCAGTCGAGCCTGAGGATGCTTCGACCAGCGTCGTGCCCTGTCTGATCTTGCCGTTGCAGATGCCGTAAAGAAACAGCGAGCGCGCCAGCCGATGCTTGAGGCTGCCCGTCGGGTGGGTCGACTCGTCCTTGAGGTAGATCGAGATGCCCTTCAGCCCACGAAAGACCGGATTGATGAGATGCGTGTCGGCCGAGCGGCGCCCGTCGCCCTGGAGAATCGCAATCGCCTGCCGGGCCCATTCGCGGTCGATGCTGGGCGACAGGCTCATGATGGGCGGACAGGCTGGACAGGACACGGCGTCGCTCAACTCACTCTCCCGATAGGCATGCAGTCACAGTAAGGCTTCGCGAGGAAGTGGTGGTGCACGCAGTCAGCTACGAACCAGTCTACTTTGCTCTTTCACTGCTCTGAGGAAAATCTGCAAGGAAAATCCGCAGTCCTTTCTACGGTGCTTGCCCGTCCCGTGGCGGCTTTATCCCACAAGTCTTGGACACTGTCTCTGCCAAAAACTTTTGTCTCCATATAGTTGAGCCATCTGCGGAGCTCGTAATGGAACTACCTGTCTAGCGGCAGCCTCTTATTCCTTGGGAGAAATTCGCGGACATCCCTTGACCTGTGTTGGGCTAAACCACCTCTCAAGATCGTCCGCTCTTACGGCGGTTGCTGCCGAAGCAACTTGGCAGCGGGGTTGCCCTCTATTGTCTCAAAGGAGGGTCGCCATGAGCAAGCCAACCACCATTGTTGCGTCGGCCGAAACTCCTCGGAGCCGAGCGGGCTCCAATGGGCGTCCTTTCCTCGTGGAAGGCCCGTCCCTAGCATGTGATGCGTAGCCCATCGCCAGAGGCCTGTCGCGCAGAACGGATGACCTTATTCGCTCTAGCTTGGCGTATAATCCAGGGACAAGTTTCGTGCTGGCCCCCAATAGGACACGTCCATCGATTTTGACAATTAAGCACTTCCACCGAAAAGGCGATTGGTCTAGGCTACATTCCACAAAGTTGTAGTAACATTGATTGTACATGCGTGCCTTCCCTGAAGTAAAGGAACGCAAAATCACCATGTTGCAAGTGACAATACTGATACGTAACCATTTTGGGCTACCTCTTCCTGAGTTGATATACTGTAGCCTTGACGGATAATGTCAGAAAACAGAGAGGTTGCGATGAGCTCTCCTCTTCTATTCCAAACACAGACCTCAGGCTGCTCGCTACGGAGTTTCAAGTGGCATGCCTTGATGTGGACCCTTCTGTTCTGGCTGCTACCGCTCGAGGCAACGGCAGACGAATATCGCCTCGGCGCGCAGGACAAGTTGCGCATTAAGGTGGTCGAATGGAGGCCGGACAAAACCGAATATTTCAATTGGGACGTTTTCGCCGGCGAATACGCCGTGAGCGCCTCCGGAATGATCTCACTGCCGCTCATCGGCAGCATGCCTGCGGCAGGCATGACGCCCGATGCGTTCGCAGCAACCGTAGCCGACACCCTGCAGAAGCGCGCCGGGCTTCCGAACCATCCGGAAGCCGCTGTCGAGATCACTCAGTACCGACCCATTTACGTGGTCGGGAATGTCGAGCGTCCTGGTGAATACGCCTACCGACCCGGATTGACGGTGCAACAGGCGGTTGGCCTCGCGAGTGGTTTTTACCGACAGACGGAAACGGGCCTCATCCGCCTCGAGCGCGACCGGATTACCGCTCTCGGAGCCTACGAGAACGCTCGCTTGGAAGTGCAGCGGGCACTGGTCCGTCGGGCGCGACTGACCGCGGAACTCTCTGAGAGCGAGCAGATCGACGTTCCGGATCAGTTGCGCAATGACGCGAACACCCTGCGGCTCGTCGCCGACGAGGCTGCGGTGATGAACGCCCGCAGGGATGCGCTGCGCTCCCGGTTGACCGCCAATGCCGAAATCAAGGTTCTTTACTCGAAGGAAGTCGAATCCCTTGAGCAGAAGGTTGCGGTTCAGGACAAGCAGATCGCTCTCGCTCGCCGCGAATTGAAGAGCGTCAGCACATTGGTGGAAAAGGGCTTGGCCGTAAGCTCGCGTGAATTCGCTCTTGAGCGCGTAGCCGCCGATATCGAGAGCAAGATGCTCGATCACACGACTGCCATCCTTCGGGCACGGCAGGAAATCAGCAAGGCCGATCGGGAAGAGATCGACCTGAAAGCGGAACGCAAGGCCGCGATCGTCGCTGAACTGCAGCAGGTCAATGTCGAACTCGATCAGCTGAAGGCGCGCCTCGTAACCGCTGAAAGCCTTGCCAACGAAGTGACCAGCATCGCACCGCGGCAAGCCCTCGACCGAATGCAGGCCCCGCAGCATTCCTTCTGGATCGTGCGCCGGGAAGGAGCCGATGCCGTCAAGATTGCGGCCGACGAGAACGCGGCTGTCATGCCTGGCGACGTGGTTCGTATCGAAGAGGTGACAGGACCGGTTTCCTCGACGACCGGATCCAGCCTGAGTGCCGCAAGCGATACTCTGAATTCACATCCTCCATCCGATGCCAATTAAGGAACATTCCAGGGAAACGGCGACTGGTCGATGAGACCCGTAGCATCGCCCCACGATTCGAAAAGTTTTCTTGCAAGATACGCAATTCATCAAACAGCTGCCAACGGAGCATCCGCATGAGACAGATCTCTACCGAAGGCCTGGAAAAGCCAGACACCGTCTGTGCTGGCGCAGTTCCGATGCTGCAATGGCTTCCGATCTCCGATCTCGTCGTCGACCCCTGCTACCAGCGCCCCATAGTGGGCCAGGGCCGCCGCAACGTCATTCGTATCGCGCAGGCTTTCTCGTGGTCGTGCTTTTCTCCGGTGGTCGTATCCCCGATGGAAGGCGGAAAGTTCGTCATCATCGATGGCCAGCACAGGACGACGGCCGCCGCGCTCGTGGGGTTCGACACGGTCCCCTGCCAGGTGGTCATCGCCGCGCGCGAAGAGCAGGCAGTCGCCTTCAAGGCGATCAACGGCATCACGGTGCCGATCTCGCCGATGGCCTTTCATGCGGCTGCGGTCGTCGCGCGCGAGCCTTGGGCTATCGATGTCGCGGATGTTTGCGTCCGGGCGGAAGTGGAAATCCTGCGTTATCCGCTGCCGGTCGAGCGCCAGCGTCCCGGGCAGACGATGGCGATCGGCGCGATCACACGCTGCCTGAAGCGCTACGGGGCGGYAACCCTGATCACGGCTCTGCAATGCATCACCCAAACGGCGAACAACAAGCCCGGCGCTCTCACGGCGCGGGTGATCCGTGCCCTGTGCGAGGTTCTCGACAGCAACCATCACTGGAGGGATAGCGGCCTCACCCTGCTCGAAGCGTTCGACGTGATCGACCTCGGGGCGATCCAGAGCGAGGCGGCGCAGCGCTCCGGGATGATGCGCGTAAGCCAAGTCGAGAGCATCACGGAACGGATCCGCGCGGAATTGACCCAGCTGATGCCCCTGCCCGATGTCGAGGTGGCGCCTCACCCGATTCCGAAAGGCTCGCAGACGACGCATTTTGGCTCGGCGAACCAGACCGGATAGGGCCCGCAGTGGCATCGGGCCCCCGCGCTGAAGCCAAGGCATCTGAGCGGCTGAACTGGTGGGTAAGCTCCGCTCGCCGGGAGGCGGCATTCACTGGAAAAGGCTCTAGGGCATGGGCGGAGTGATTCCGACGTTTCCAGTGCCTGTCGTGATGGGCGTCTTCCTGGTTCTGCTCATCCCGACCTGCATCGTCGCGCTCCGTTTCGAGGACGCTCCAACGCGCTTCCTGATCGCCGCCATCTGGCTGCGCTACCTGATGTCGGCATTCCACCAATACACGTATTCGCCCATCGCCGGCGGTCTATCGCTGAACGCCTTGGGGTCCGTGATGGTGACCGGCATCGGCTTTCTCATCATCGACAAACGCCTTCTGGGCCTGAAAGCCTTGGGAGGCATCTATCTGATGATCGCAGCTCTCACCATCAGCACTATCGTCAACGGTCGCGCGGAAGCGGTGGTGAGCCTCACGAAGTGGGGCTATCTCGTCACCATGACGATCGCGGCCTACGAAGCGCTCCGGCGGCACGGATCGGCAAAGCTGTTCAGCGCACTCCTGATCGTTTTCCTGCCCCCGCTCGCCCTGCAGGCATTGTCCGTCAT
>NZ_JBFUMH010000225.1:0-6595 GCF_054049475.1 Microvirga sp. P5_D2
CCACACTACTTCGCAATCCTTTTATTTCAGAGTTTCGTATGTGCTGTGGGAGTTTTATTGGTGGAGAGCAGCGTATTCAGGAACAGTGCTTCTGACTGTGGTGATAGCATGGGCCGCGAGCGGCGCTTGGAACGTCACCTTTGGGTCAACTCAGGAAATTTCTTATCCGTCAGGAATGTCTGGTGCTTCCAGCCTAAGCTGACATTCAGCCTACTTCCGAGCAGCGCCGAGAGCCGCCGATCCCCCACCGCCCAATCGATTGCCAAGGAATAGCGGTCGCAATTGACCTTGGGAATGGCTGCCGGTTCGCTGGATGCTGACGTCGCCAACCTGGAGTCCTGCGTGACGATAAAGGTCGCGTCCTCGACCGTCCAGGGATCGCCACCCGCACAATCGCCCAGACTCCAAAAACGGACCTGTCCTTTGCGCTGCCCGCACCGGCAGCGCCCGACCGAGGCTGGCGCCGTTGCTATGCCGGCAGGACGACCACCTTCGTCTTGACCGGCGTTCGTGAGTACAGGTGCATCATGTCCTGTGTGAGAAGACCGACGCAGCCGCTTGTGATGCCTGAGCCGATCGATTCGGCATCGAGGCTGGCGTAGATCGTGTAGAGCGTGTAAGCGCCGTTCTGATAGAGATAAAGCGTGCGGGCGCCGAGCGGATTGTCGAGACCACCCGGCATGCCGCCGGCATATTTGGCCGCCTCGGGCTGGCGCCGGATCATCTCCTTGGGCGGGGTCCAGGTCGCCCATTCGCCCTTGCGCCCGACATAAGCGTCACCGCTCCACCGGAACCCGTCGCGGCCAACATTGGCACCATAGCGGGTGGCAGTTCCGTCGTCCTCGATGCGGTAAACGTAGTAATTGCCGGGATCGACGATAATCGTACCGGGCGCCTCTTTGGTGTCGTAGCGGACGGTCCGGCGATAATATTTCGGATCGACCTTGCTGACATCGACCGCCGGGATCGGGAATTTCTCCTCTGGCACCGGTCCGTAGAGCTTAGCCGCCTCGGCGACGCTCATGCCGTCAGATGTCACGCAACCAGCCAACCCTAGCGCGCCGACACTGGCGGCCGAGCCGACCAGAAACGACCGGCGGCTGAGAAGCCCCGCTCGACGCCCGAGCAAAGCTGCCTCATCTCTCTCGCCGGCATCGGCATTCCCACCGTCCATGATCATGGCAGTTTTCCTTGTCCTATTGCCTGACGATAAAATAGTCCGGCAAACACCCGCTTAACGTCTTGTTGAGCTTAAGATTGCCGTCACACGGCTCGATTGGCAAGCCCGGGTCTTCGCTGCGCAAAGCTTGCTATGCACTAAAGTCGGTAACGTCCACGCGGTCTCGCAGTCTCACTTCGGGTGGCGCACGGCATGGCCCATCAGATGGTTGGTCTCGGCATGGCGGCGATAAATGCGTATGCTACCCGGGACGTCTGGGAAGCAGTACGCGAGGAGCGCCACAATGAAGCATGAGTGTCCGCTTAGGGTCGGATCCCGAAGTTCCCCTGATCGGCCGGAGCGTCCTATGTCCCCCTCTAAGCGGATATTTGATTTCCTTCATCCCAGCGTCGCGGTCTGGCAATCAGCCTACCGATTTACGTGCTTCGAGTTTTGGCGAGTGATGGAGCCCTCACTTCACGAAGGTCTTTGAAAGGCCGACGGTGCGGTCGACGATCATCACCACCGCGAGGGTGAGCAGGATCAGCAGCACTGATACGCTCGCTACCAATGGGTCGGCACGGCTCTCCACGTGGTGGAACAGTTCTACCGGCAGGGTGGTGAGGCGCGGGCCGGTGAGGAAGAGCGTGATCACCACCTCATCGAAGGAGACGAGGAAGCACAGAGCCGTCGCTGCCACGATGYCGGGCGCCATCATGGGCAGCGTCACCCGGCGAAAGACCGTGAGCGGGCGCCCGCCGAGGGTAGAGGCAGCCTCTTCACAGGCGAGGTTGAGGTTGCCGAGCGTCGTCGCAAGCACGCGCAGTGCATATGGCAGCGTGATGACCAGATGGCCGATGACAAGGCCGGGGAAGGTACCGAGAAAGCCCGCGGTCGCAAAGACGATGAGGATTGCAAGGCCCAACACGATAGTCGGTAGCAATAGCGGTGCGGTGAACACGTTGTAGAGGAAGGTCGATCCAGTCGTTCGCATCCTGACGATCACATAAGCAGCCGGGATCGCGACCGCGAGCGAGATCACCGTCACAATCACGCCGAGCATCAAGCTCGTCCAGAAGGCCGAGATCAACTTCGGGTTATCTGCGAGCGCCGCATACCATCGTAAGGACCAGCTTTCCGGCGGGAACGACAGGATCTGTTCGCCGCTGAAGGAGATCGGCACAACGAGGATCACGGGCGCCAGCAGAAACACGAACAGGAGCGCCACCAGAATCTTCATGGGCACCGAGGTTTGATTCGCGTCCATGATGAGCTCCTAGTCGATGGTGCGAAGCACGCGGCCATATACTGCGAGTGCGGCCCCGAAGATGATCAGCACGAGCATCGAGAGCGTCGCGGCGAGCGGCCAGTTCAAGGTGACGATGGCCTGGTCGTAGATTTCGGTTGCGAGCAGGAACACCCGTCCTCCGCCGAGCAGCTTCGGGGTAATGAAGGATGATACCGCCAGCACGAAGCAGAGAAGGCAGCCGAGCGCGATACCGGGGAGCGTCAGCGGCAGGATCACCCGCCAGAACGTCTTGGCCGGCGGGGCGCCAAGCGTCATCGCGGCCTCTTCCACCCGCGGATCGAGCCGACCGAACCCGGCGAGTAGCGACAGGATCATATAAGGCATCAGGATCTCGGTCAGGCCGATGACGACACCTGTCGTGTTGAACATGAGGCGCGGCGGGGTGAAGCCCATGGCCGCGATGGTGCTGACGATCGGGCCCTGATCGGCGAGGAGCGCGATCCACCCATAAGTGCGCACCACTGCGGAGGTGAGCAGGGGCGAGATGACCAGAACGGTCAAGAAGGTGCGCCACCGTCCGGAGCTTCGGTGGAGATAAAGTGCGATCGGATAAGATACGACGAGGGTTGCAAGCGTGATGCCAAGACTGACCATAATCGAGTTGAGGATCAGCTCGACATAGAAGGAATCGCCGAAAAGGCCGGTCCAGTTGGCGAGCGTGAAAGCCTCACGTATGCCGCCCCCAGATAGAGCTTCATTGAAGGACATCCGCGCCAAGTTCAGGACCGGCAGGATGAACCCGATTGTGTTGACGATGGCGATGGGAAGGAGCAGAGCCGTTGCCGTTCCCGCCCGGCCCAGAGCCAGACGAGGCAGAGCCGGAGCTGTGGGGGCAGCGATCGCCGTCATGCGCCTCTCCCGAATACCATGGTGTCCTCGACGCGCCAGAGCACGGCTACCGGCGTTCCCACGGTCCGAAACCCGCGTCCATGATCGGAGGCTACTTCGACCACGATCTCCGCTCCGTCCACATCCACATGATACTGGAGCAGGTCGCCGATAAAGGTGACCCGGCTCAGGCTACCGGCGACACGGTTCAGACCCTCGGCGGCAACATCCTCGCCGGAGCCTGCTTCGACGAGCCTCATGCGATGCGGGCGGATCATGATCTCGACCATGCCGCCCGGCCGGCCGGGCACACGGACCTCCTTGGAACCGATGGCGACGCGTCCATCCCCTTGGGCTGTGCCCTCGAGACGGTTGGTGCGACCGACAAACGAGGCGACGAACGGGGTTGTCGGATGCTCATAGACGTCGACCGGCGTTCCCACCTGTTCGAGTTTGCCTCCGCGCATGACCACGACCTTGTCGCACATGCTGAGTGCCTCGACCTGATCGTGCGTGACGAAGACCGCCGTGATGCCGAGGCTCTGCTGGATGTCGCGGATCTCATTGCGCATTTCGTCGCGCAGTTTGGCATCGAGATTCGACAACGGCTCATCGAGAAGGAGGATCGACGGGCGGATCACGAGAGCACGGGCAAGGGCCACACGCTGCTGCTGCCCGCCCGAGAGCTCGCGCGGCTTGCGTTCAGCGAGTGCTTCCAAGCGCACCATGCCCAGCGCCTCCTTGACACGCTGCTCGATCTCGGGCTTCGGGACCGAGCGCATCTCGAGTCCGAAGGCCACGTTCTTCGCCACGCTCATGTGCGGGAAGAGGGCATAAGACTGAAACACGAGACCCATATCGCGCCGATGGGGCGGCATCACGGTGATGTCATGTCCACCCACGACGATGCGCCCGTCGGTTGGCTTGATGAGGCCGGCGACCATGCGCAGGGTCGTTGTCTTGCCGCAGCCGGAAGGCCCGAGGAGCGCCACCAGCTCTCCCTTCGGAACCGCCAGGTCGAGGGTTGCGACGGCGACGGAGTCGCCGTAGCGCTTCGAGAGTCCTTCGAGGCGCAGGTGCACATCGCGATCGTCGGACACGGTCGGACTTCCGGAACGGATTGTCTGATGCATCATGGCTTTCTCCAGCGGACGTTCGGCTGCGGCAGGTGCGATTAGCGGCTCAACGGGATGACGCGACGACGCCATTGCTCCGTAATCGCATCGCGGATCCCGGCGACGGCGATCCAGTCGATGGCGATCATCTTGTCCATCGAGCCGGCCGCCGTGCGGGCGAGCGCCTCCTTGGAGATCTTTTCCTGCGCTTTCGTATTGGTCGGCGCATAGAACATCTCTTCCGTGAACGCGGCCTGGGTCTCAGGCTTGAGCGCATAGTCGATGAAGGTCTTGGCAGCATCGCCTGCCGGCGCGTTCTTTACCAGGTTGATCGTGTTGATCTGGAAGCCGCTGCCCTCCTGCGGCAGGACGACGCCGAGCTTGCCGCCGGACGTATCCGCATAGACCTGAGCGCGAGCGTTCCAGCCGATGCCGAGCGCCGCCTGACCATTGGCGATAGGCGTGTAGACATCCGGCTTCGGGTCCCAGGTCTGTACGTTGGGTGCGACTTCGCCGAGTTTCTTGATGGCGGGCTCGACGGACTTCTTGTAGTCGTCCTGACCCGACATCTTGTTGGCAATGATCGTAAGCGTCGTGCCTTGAATGTCCGGCACGGCCGGGATCGTGACCTTGCCGGCATATTGCTTATCCCATAGCGCATTCCAGGAGGTCGGCGCCGTCTTCACCTGATCCTTGTTGTAGAGCAGGACCAGGTTGTCGAAGGTCACCGCGACACCACCAACGCCCTCGATGCGGGCGGTCGGGTAGAGGTCTGCGACATTCTTCGAGACGCTCTCGTCGACCTTGTCGAACAGTCCTTCATCTGTGGCCGCCTTGGCGACGGACACGTCCATGATCATGACGTCGATCTGAGGTGCCGCCTTCTGAGCGCGAAGCGTGCCCAGCATCTGGGCCGAGTTCGGCATGCCGTAAAACTCAACCTTGATATCGGGGTGAGCCTTCATGAATGGCTCGATGACCGCCTTGGTGTAGTGATCCTGAAAGATGCCGCTATAGGCGGCGAGAGTCACTGTCTTCGTTTGAGCCAGAGCCGGTGTCGCGATTGCGAACGCGATAGCGGAAGCGCCGAACAGAACACGCAATTTGGTCATCATTTTATCCCTCTGATTATTGATTGCTCTTCCCGAACCGACGCGTCAGGCGACGCGTCGGTTATTCTCTTCTACGATGCGGGTCGCACCGGAGATATCCGGCAGCTTTTCGCCGTTGCGGAGCCGCTCCAACAGCACGAGTTCGTTCTCCTGCATGCCGATGGCACGTTCGGCTACGGCTCTCGCCTCTGCCGGGTTCAGGACGATGACGCCGCTCTCGTCGGCGAGGATCGCATCACCCGGCTCGATCACCTGTCCTCCGACAGTGACAGGCACATTGATTGCCCCTTCGAGGCCCAGGATCTTGGTGGTGATCGGCGAAGGACCGCGGCACCACATGGGCATCTCGACACGGCGGATTTCCGAGAAGTCGGTCGCCGGACCATCGACGATGCCGGCCTTGATGCCTGCGATCTTCATCGAATGGGTGACGACACCTCCCCAGCAGGCGTGCTTGTCATCGCCGCAGCGGTCCACCACCACGATGTCTCCTGGCCGGACGAGCTTGGTGAGGTAGTGCAGGATTGTGCTGTCCGCATGCGGAAGCCGCACGGTGACAGCAGTGCCGGCAACGCGTTTCTCGGGCAGCACCGCACGCAGTTCGCGGTCGACGAAGCCCGAGTGGAGGAAGTGTCCGATGGTTGCGGTCTCGACCTTCTCCAGCAACTCGACCAGTTCCTGCGAGATCTGCTTCGGCATGGGATTGACGGTGAACATGTGTGCGCTCCTCAAATCAAAACGTGATGTTGAGCGACGGGCACATTACCGCGCACGTGCGTGACATAATCCAAGTCGAGACGCGCGGTTGTGGTCGAAACCTTGTCGGAGCACTGGGCGACCATGTGACCCCAGGGGTCGATCACCATGGAGTGTCCCCAGCACCACTTCTTCCCGTCTGCGTGCGAGCCCACCTGTCCAACCGCGAGGAAGTAGGTCTGGGTCTCGATCGCGCGAGCGCGGGCCAGTGCCTCCCAATGATCCTTGCCGGTCATGAGCGTGAAGGCCGCCGGCAGCACGATCACGTCGGAACCCGCATCGCGCAGCTTCTGGAACAGCTCGGGGAAGCGAATAT
>NZ_JBFUMH010000226.1:0-6507 GCF_054049475.1 Microvirga sp. P5_D2
GTGGTATAGGATGATCCATCTTTTCCGCGTCCTTGGCTTGTCATGCGGGCCATCACGCCCGGGTATCCGTTCAGGCCACGAGGAAAAGAGAGGGGCGGTCTGACTCTAGCTCGACCCGCACCGGTCTGCATCGGAACGACCCGTCCCCTCCCACCGCCAGCGAGCTCGCGACTCGCTGGCGGTATCCTCATCTTGCTCGATCAGGACGCAAAAATCATAAGACAAGCATCGGACGTGAAAATCGGCTGTCGAGTCGCAAAGGAGGGATCCATGCCTGACTTCAAGCAATTGACCGAGGGCCAAAAGCCTGCAGATGCGGAGAGGTGTATTGTCATCGAGGTCATTCACGAACCGGCTATCGGGAAGCAATACATTGTGACCGGAAAAGGCATCGATCCGAACGACCAGATGCGCAACAACACTACATACCGCACCCTCCAAGAGGCGCGTGAACGGGCTCTGGAATGGGCCAAGGCCATGGACGTGCCAATCATCTACCTGAGAAGCAATATCGCGCTCACAGAGCCGTAATTCGCCGAAGGCTTTATGGAACAGCGCCGCACCGGAGGCGCAAGCCAAGCGGCGGGTAAGGTTTATTCTATTCAAAGTCAAAGAGAAGCCCCGCAGAAGCGGGGCCTGATGCTATGCGGGTAGCAGGTCGATAATACGCATGATCGCAACCGCGCTGCCGGTGTTTTTGCTGCGTTCGGGCATGCCTTTGGCGCACGACCACACGTCACCTTTCTTGTAGACATTATCCCCCGAACCCGTGTCGACCGTCAGCTCGCCCTCCAGCATGTGACAGACCATGTCATTGGGCATGGTCGAACTGGTGGTTGCGCCCGGTTGGTAGCTATGGTCCCGCATCGAGACCGTCTTGTAGTTTGGGATCATCGTCTCGCGCTTGGTATGGTCTATGCGCCGAACCCCGGGACCAATCTCTTTGCCCTCCGTTGCTGGACCTGAACTTTGCGCGGCGGCTCGCCCCGCCGGGACGAACGTGGACGCAACAACAAGACTGAGCAGCGCATGGCGACGGTTAAGGTGTTCCATCGCTTCCTCCTGTCCAAGAGGCCGCCCCAACGCCACAAGTATGCGCTCGGTCCCGGAACAAGGCCACGTAATTCGCAGAATACCGAGTATGGAACGGCGAACAAAGCACTCCACCCTGAGTTGGTAGGTATTCTTTCAGGGAAAAAGGTCGCCATGCCTCGCTACTTCTTTGATGTTCACGACGGCGGCCGCTTCGTCCCCGACCGGATTGGTCTGGAACTAGAGGGTCTTGAAGTGGCCAAGGACGTGGCTAGGAAAGCCCTGCCCGACATTGTGAAGGACAATATGCCGGGTGGCGGCCGGCGCGACTTTACCGTTGATGTCAAGGACGCGGCCGGACAGATCGTCTGGCGGGTCACGCTGTCGCTGGTCGTGGAAAGCCCATCTTAGGGATGCCTTTGCTATACCCACTCCTTGGCGCCCAACACGACTGCATACCTTGGATAGCTGTCCCACAACAGAGCCCGCATGACCTGGATATCGTCTAGCTGCAGATATTGGAGCGCCTCGAGCGCCTGAATGGCGAGAACTAGGGCGAGAGCATTCAACTAAGCCTCTCGCGTGCGGATGATACTTTGTTTCATGGATGGGTTTCTTGATGGGGGAGGGGCAGGGCGAAACCAAGGTTCTGCCGGATTGGTTGCAGGCCCGCCGCGTCCGTCCGGCTCATTGTCCCAGCAATCTTCTAGATCCTGGCTGCCGTCGATGGCATCTAGGATGTCGATGGCCTATTGGATGAGGCCTTCACCGTAGAAGCGCCACTTTCAATACTGCAGTGTGATAGTTCTTAGAGGGGAACTGGGAAGCTGATCCAAAGCAGCTCTGCGTCTTGCGTTGCAATGGCGAAAATCGTGCGATCTGCAATCGTCTTACAATGGATTGAGGCCCCCGGATACACGTTCTCCCGAAAGCCATCATTCGCATGAAGCTCTAGAGCGCCACTCATAAGGATGACCATTTCATAGCCGGCTTGTGCAGCGACCCTGCTTAGATCTCGTCGGACACCCCGTTTTATGAACATACGACGAAGCGATCGGTATGTCGTGATACTTGCTGTTTGCTGCCCTGTGACGGCTGTCACGCTAGCCATAAAATCATCCGCTCGGGCAGATTCCCCTTCAAACGCAGCCTGTTGTGATAAATCAAGGGCTGCGGCGAGCTTCTCGGCGATGGCCAGTGTCGGTGAAAGCTTGCCGTTTTCGATTCGGGATATGGTCGATGCTGCGATACCCGTGGTTTGAGCAATCTCCCGCAAGGAGAGCTTCATCTCCTTCCGCCGAGAATATACGCGGCGAGCAAAAGTCTCATCTGACACGTGTGCTCCCTTATCTGTTGCGGCCCCAAAAAGAAAACCCCGGCGTCTCCACCGGGGTTTCCCTTTCAGATCGGATAGGTCCGATTAGAAGTCGCGCTGAACGCGGAKRCGGCCTTCCCAGACGTCGTTGTTGTCGCGCAGRCGACCATTAACCAACTGGGGCTGATCCGTATCAACATTGGCGTAGAGAACTTCCACACCGATGTCGAGGCCGGAGACSGGCTGCCAGATCACGTTCGTGCCCAGGCGCCACTCKKTGAAGTCRAAGTYGCTAGCGAYGAWRCCMGGAGCAGCCAGRGCCGGAACGCCGCYGTACTCGATGYTYGCGTACGAACCGAAGACGTTCTGACGAACTTCAGGGGTCCAGTAGTGACGCAGACCACCRGCRACCGACCAACCTTCGCCGGTCTCGATKTCGCCRTCSGYCGCRATGAAMGCGTCGACAACCGTACCGGTCAGGCCGCGGGCACYGATGTTGCCGGTAGCACCGAGGTAGGAGAGAGCGCCGTCAGCATAAGTCGCGGCGATCCAGAGAGCATCGCCCGGAGCAAGCGTCGGGAGGTTGACCGAACCCTGGAACGAAACGGCGAAGCCGTAGTCGKTGTCCGGGATCGTGCCGGCGAGAACCGGTCCGTAGGTGACGCCATTAAGAACGGCGCTACGGATCTGGTGAGCAGCACCGGAGAGCTGAGCGGTACCCCAGGTGCCAGCGTACTTCAGCTGAGCGACCAGATCGGGAGCGCGCTGACCGGCTTCGAGATTACTGCCGCTTCCAATGAGCACGGCGTCAACAACCGGAGCATAACGGCCTTCTTCAACCGAGAGCGAGGCCGAGAAGCCGTTGCCGAAGGAGAAGGTGTAGGCGAAGGCGTTCACGGTCGGAGCGTCCGAGAAGCGGAGCGTGCCGAAGTGACCGGTSGGCAGGTCGGTGTTGTCGAAGAACGAGATCGTACGACCGGCGGTCAGRCCACCGAACTGCACGAAGGCCTGATCGACGTTAGCGGTCGTCGACGAGAAGCCGTACGAGCCGGTGTCGCGGGTCATCTCGAAGCGRACGAACGTRCGCAGCAGGCCGTAAGCCGTGGCGGTACGAGCGTCGAGCTGGATGCGGCCGCGGGTACGGAAGCCGATCGAGTCGGATTCGCGGGAGACCGGCTCGAGGTAGCGCATTTCAGCGCGGACACGGCCGCCGACGCGGAGGCAGGTTTCCGTGCCGGGGATGTAGAAGAAGCCTGCACCGTAGGTGGAGCAGACGCGAACGTATTCGACTGCAGCGGCCTTCGCGACGGGAAGATCGGCGGCTTGAGCTCCGGCAACGGCGGCGAGACCCGCAACCGATCCGAGAAGAAGGCTCTTAACGAGCTTCATGGTTGACCTCCAAAGTTTTGAGACCCTTGGGGGGCCGGGTTTAGTGCTTCGAAAACTTCAACGAAGCTCCAAACACGTCCCATTTCCCCTAGTGACTTGGTGGCCCCGCCAGTTGGCTGAGCCTACAAATGACGACTGGGGTGGCCCCGTCGCTGGAGCCACATTATCGATCAAGCCCATGCGATCAAGCCGAGTCAGCTCCTTTATCGCTTAGAAAGGTTCGTTCTTGGTCACAGTGTGGCCAAATTCCAACACATGGGTTGCCCAAGAGCAGAGTTTCTTAATCAATTGTTAACTTTTGCTGCCGTTTTCAGGGGCTTAGTCGAAGCGCCAATGTGGCTTAGAGCTTCCCACTGTAGGCGCAACGAGCTCTTTATAGCCTTGAATATGGTGGGGCACTGCTTCTGCGTATTGGTTCTCTGGACCTCAAAGCCGTTGGGAGTTACGACTTGTCAGCGCCGTTCAACGAATCCCCAATCGGTTAATCAAGCTTCCCAAATCTGTCCACCGTTCAGCGCCAGCAAACTGCGAACGATGGCTAAGGGATATGGCCTCGGCTGTCGCAAGACCATCTGAGGCCTCCATGGCGCTGTTTAACCCACAGACTTTCCCGCCGTTGAGAAAGTACGCACACTTGGCCTTGAGGTGATGCCGAACAGAGTACAAGCAGGAAGCGCCAAATCTTGCACTCCATCTCTCAATCTCGTCGCTCATGCGTCTGCGTACTTCTCCATGTACTAGCGCCCGAGTTCGAGAAGCTCCATAGCCGCATTCCCATAGATCCGCCCTCCTCGATTGGGAGAAGACAAAAAGGCTGCCGTTCATATGGCGAATAACCTGGGCAAGTGGAGCAAGCAGGCTCCTCAGGATATACGAGAAAATGAAGTCGGGGAGGACGCTCTGGAGTCCTACTTCCTTGAATATGTTCCCGGCCTCAAGGAGCACCATAGCGTTAGGGACAAAGTTTTCAGGCAGATTGAGGATCAGGCGCAGACGCGTCATCCAGATCCGACACCGGAAGACATAGCTGCGGCTGAGGCCATGGAGGCTGCCTTGCCATCTCGGAAGAGAACCGAAGTTCAACTTCGTCGAAGCTTCGCGCCTCTGTCGGCCCACCTTCCAAGTGAAGCCAAGCGCAGTAGGAAGCGGTTCATTCAGAGGGAGCAACGGACCTGGGACAAAGCCAATCCCGAGCCCCTGACGCGGGAATTGCAAAAAATGCTTACCGCAGAATTCCTGAAAACACATGGCGGCATAGCCCACTCGTAAGCCTGCATCTCGCCTTCACGGGCAAGGGCTCGGACCCCGCTCCGAGGCCTTTGCCGTATCTGAGCACTAACTTCCGATAAGCCCATGTGTGGAACTAAATTGCGTCCCAAGCGATCGGAGCTACAAGCCTCCACAATGAGGAACTCGGGCAGGGCGGACGCGATGTAAGTTCTAGTCGTCGAAGATGATAAGTTCGTCCGCGAGATGGCTGTGGCGGGGTTGGACGACGCCGGACACGAGGTCATTGAGGCAGGCAGTGGTGGGGAAGCTCTGAGGTTCCTGCAAGGCGGGATCACCCTCGATGCGCTACTGACCGATATTCGCCTGCCGGGAGCAAATGGCTGGGAAGTGGCTCGGGCCTGTCGCGAGCGCTTCCCGGACCTGCCTGTCCTGTATGTGACCGGCTATGCGGAGCAGATGCAGCCTGTCCCTGGAGGGATCATCATCTCGAAGCCCTACAGGATGGCTCAGATCATTGCCGTCTTGGCAGCATGGGCGGCTTGAGAGAGGCGAAATTCCGCTAAGCCAACTCTGGCAGAATAGGCCCTCGCGCATGCGGGAAAGCGGACGCGAATTTCCGATAACTGCGATTATGGATCCGGATGGAGTTGCATTTGAGTGTATTCGGAAGCCTTCATCGGCACTCGGGGCAGCGAGTCAGTAAAACGCCAGTCTATATGGCTTCTTAGGCGGGCTTTGTGTGGGCGCGAATACTGAAGAACACTTGGGGAGCCACTGGTGCCAACCTCATTGCTAGGTCTGCGCCGTACACGAGCCATATGCCCGAGATCAGCCAACATCGCCTATGGGTCAAATCCGGTAGTACAGAGAGGATGTGTGAATGTCCGCTTTCCGCAAAGTGCTGGCCAAGTCGTCGGTACCAAGCGTTAGAATTTAACCACTAGAGGGTGTCTGGAAATTAAGCTGCTGCATGGGCTAATCTTTTGGTCATAAGGCGGCTCATCGCGAGATAGATCCATGTCTCGGTAGTGGCCGAGAGGCGTTCCCAATCCTTGGCCAAGCGTCGATTGCGGATCAGCCATGCGAACGTCCGCTCCACAATCCAGCGCTGCGGCAGAAGCGTAAACCCAGCTGGCATTTCGGGCGCAGGTTGATCGACCGGCACCCGCACCCAGCGCCGCGGGCGCTTCACGATCAGCAGCGTCCATCCGAGTTCGGCAGATACCCTTGGTAGCCCATGTCGGCAAACAGGCATTCCACCTCGGGATAGCGGCCTCGCAGGTCGGCTAACACCGCCTCAGCCGCGCGACGGTCATGCACATCGGCTGGATGCACCAGCACGTGCAGGATCAGGCCTTGGGTGTCGACCACTAAATGGCGCTTGCGACCGGAGATCCGCTTGCCACCGTCGTAACCCCGCACCCCACCGGCTTCACTCGTGCGAGCGGTTTGGCTGTCGATGATCGCCGCATGAGGCTGCGGATCGCGCCCAGCCAGCATGCGAGCTCGTGACCGCAGAGCATCATTGATGGACCGCCAGG
>NZ_JBFUMH010000227.1:0-6449 GCF_054049475.1 Microvirga sp. P5_D2
GGTGGTGGTGATGGAGCATGTGGCCAAGGCCAAGGACGGCTCGGAGGACCCGAAGCTGCTCAAGGCCTGCGCGCTGCCGCTGACCGGCGCGGGCGTGGTCGATCTGGTGATCACGGATCTGGGCGTGTTTGCGGTCGACAAGCGGGGCGGCACGGGCATGACGCTGATCGAGCTCGCCGATGGCGTGACGGTGGACGAGATCAGGGCCAAGACGCAAGCGGAGTTCAAGGTCGCGCTCGACGGCCAGCAGGTCGCCTGAGCCACACCAAACACGATCACCGGAAAGCGGCCCATAGGGCCGCTTTTCTCGTTATGAGCTCGACCCTTCCAAAACCTTCGGCCGTGCCTCGGCGCTGCGCACCAGTTGGATCACGGGGAGAAGGCCGATCAGCACGATGAAGAGAGCGGAAAGCGAACCGTCCTCGAACCGTCCGCGCGCCGCGTAGGTATAGACCTGCGTGGCCAGCGTTTCGGTGTTGAGGGGACGTAGCAGCAGGGTCGCCGGCAATTCCTTGATGCAATCGACGAAGATCAGCAGGGCCGCGCTCGCCAGGGCTGGCCGCATGAGCGGCACCTGGACCTGCCAGACCATTTCGCTGCGCGATGCGCCGAGCGTGCGCGCCGCATCCTCCAGGCTCGGCGACACGCGGTCGAGGCCGGCGGACAGGGAGCCTGTCCCGAWGGTCAGGAAGCGGATGACATAGGCAATGACGATGGCTCCCGCCGTGCCCATGAGGAGCAGTCCGAGCCGTTCACCCGTGAGGTTGCGCCACAATGTGCCGATGAGGCCATCGATCTGCACAAGCGGCGTCATGAGGCCAAGAGCCAGCACCGTTCCGGGAATCGTGTAACCCAGACTCGCCAGGAACAGCGTGCCGCGCGTGAGTGGTGACTTGGCGATGCGCGCTGCCGAGACGAGCAGGGTGGCGATTGCCAGGATCGCGACGGTCGCTGTCACGGAAAGCGTGATCGTCGTCATGAAATGCGACAGGAACTCGCCGTTGAGCTGTTCGGAGAAATCGAAGCGCACGAGTTCACGCAGCAGGAAGGCGAGCGGCAACACGAAGCCGAGGATGACTGGAATGGTGCACAGAACGCTCGCGAGCCAGGCGCGCCCACTGACAAGCGGCACTGGATTCGTCACGCGCGGACGCTTGGCGGAATTGGCGTAGCGCCTGTCCTTGCGGCCATAGCGCTCGATCAGGATCAGCGCGACTACGAGGGCCAGCATGACGCAGGCAATCTGCGCGGCACCTGCGAGGGAGCCACGATTGAGCCAGGTGTTGAAGACGGAAACGGTGAGAGTGCGGACGCCGAGATACTCGCTCGCGCCGATATCGTTCAGCGCCTCCAGCAGCGCCAGAGACAGGCCGACGGCGAGGGCGGGGCGGGCGAGGGGCAGGGCGATGACGCGGAAGAGCTTGATGCGGCTTGCGCCGAGAACCCGCGCAACCTCGATCATGCTCGCGCTCTGCGTCAGGAACATCGCCCGCGCCGCAATGTACACATAGGGATAGAGCACGGCGGACATCACCAGGATGCAGCCGGGAAGCGAGCGGATTTCAGGAAACCAGTAATCGCTGCGAGATTTCCAGCCCATGAGATCGCGCAGCGCCATCTGCACGAGKCCCGCGGAGTCGAAAATCTCCACATAGATGTAAGCGGTGATGTAGGTCGGCACCGCCAGCGGCAGCGGCAGCAGCCAGACGAGAACGTCGCGTCCGGGGAAACGGTGCGCCGTCACGAGCCAGGCCGAAGTGATGCCCATGGACCCGGCAACGAGCGCAATGCCGGCAAGGAGTGCGAGCGTATCGACGATGCTCGCGGGCAGAACATTCGCGATCAGATGCGGCCAGATCTCCGCATCGCCTTCAGCCGCGATTCCGATCAGCGCGGCGATCGGCATGAGCACGACAAGGCCCACCGCCGCCACGGCGGCAGACAGCCACCAGGGGGTGCGTTTCACGCCGCGCCGGCGAGCAGGGCGGAGAAGGGCCTGTGTCTCTGCAGCTATCGTCAATGGAAACGGCGCCACCGTAACCGGCAGCGCCCCTCGTCATGAAAGAGGCGGCTTTGAGGGTCGCCTCTAGATGTGCCTGTTTCCGGCTTATTGATCAAAGCCGACTTTGTCGACCAGTTCGCTCGCCTTCTTGCGCTGCTTGGCGATCTCGGCGATCGGCACGTTGTCGGCCTTCAGCTCGCCGAAGGAAGCGATGGTCGGATTGATCTTGATGCCGGCCTTAATCGGATACTCGGAGTTGGCGTCCGCATGGATACGCTGCGAGTCGTCGGAGACCATGAACTCCATGAACTTCAGGGCATTGGCCTTGTTCGGAGCATGCTTGGCAAGCGCCAGGCCCGAGACGTTCACGTGGGTACCGCCGCCCTGGAAGGTCGGAAGGATTACATTGACCGCCTGGCCCCACTTCTTCTGCTCTTCGTCCTTGCCGTTGAGCATGAGCGAGACGTAGTAGGTGTTGCCGATGGCGATATCGCAGACGCCGGCCAGGATGTCCTTGGCCTGCTCGCGGTCGCCGCCGGAGGGCTTCTTGGCGAGGTTCGCCTTCACGCCCTTCAGCCATTCCTCGGCCTTGGCTTCGCCCATATGGGCGATAGCGGCGGAGATGAGGCTGATGTTGTAGAGATGCTGGCCGGAGCGAATGCAGATCTTGCCCTTCCACTTGGGATCGGCAAGCTCTTCATATGTGATCTTGTCCTGCTTCACGCGCTCCTTGGAAGCGTAGACGACGCGGCCGCGCAGCGCGATGCCGAACCAGTGACCTTCCGGATCGCGGTAAGCGGCCGGAATGACCTTCTCAAGGGCTTCCGACTTCACGGCTTGAGTCACGCCGTAATCCTTGGCGGCTTGCAGGCGGCCGATATCGACGGTGAGGATCACGTCGGCAGGGCTGTTCTCACCCTCGGTGCGAACACGCTCCTCAAGGCCATTACTGATGAAGATCGTGTTGACCTTAATGCCCGTTTCCTTGGTGAACTCGTCCAGAACCGGCTTGATGAGGCCAGGCTCGCGAGTGGTGTAGATGTTCAGCATTTCCTCGGCGGAGGCAGTAACGCCCGATCCAGCCAGGGTACCAAGAGCAGCCGCGCCAAAGAGCAGGCCGCGGGCGAATTTCACGTTCAACATCATTGAGATCCCTCACCATCAGCATTGAGCAGCTTGAATCGCGCTCAAACATGGCTGCAAGAACCATGGCCACTTCGAGGGGTCAATAAAAATATACGTTAAATCAATAGCTTAGATGTTTTCTAAACTGAGATTCATTAGAAAAATTCTAAGCTGAGGCTGCCTGTTTATGAGGGGCTGTTTCATGAAGATGGCTCTTCAAGCGAGCGATTTCATGTTCCATGCCTTGCATGTTCTTGAACAGCCGCTCGCTGGTGAGGCGCAGGAAGTAGAAACCGAATTCCGGGTTCTGGAAGTAGAGTTGGCGCACCTCATCGTAGGAGATGCTGAGCACTTCGCCTGCTTCCAGGCATTCGAGAGTCTGGGTGCGCTTGTTCTCTGGCGACATGAAGCCCATTTCGCCGACGACCTGACCGTCTATCAGCTCAATGTTCAACTCCCTCAAGCGGTAGCGCCCCGAAAGGGTGTAGAACATGCAATTGGCAATGTCCCCACGCGCGAACAGGATCTCTCCCACCTTCACCGCGTGACGCGTCATGAAGGGCTTGAGCCAATCCATCGACAGATCGCTCTTCGAGGCCTGCTTCACCTTCTTGATGAGGCGCAGCATCTGGTAGAGGCGGTAAGCGTTCAGGGGCAGCAGGATCAGGTTGACCGTCATGCTGGGGTAGAGCCCCATGATCGACGCGTAGGTCAGTGATACGACGTTGGTAACGATCCCGATGCAGCGCAGCGGAATGATCGTCTTCATCGCACTGCCGGCGATGGCCAGGCCCGCTCCTAGCCAGCCGATTGCTTCCACCCAAGTCATGGAATCTGTTCCCGTTTCTATATGCCGTATGGGCATATATCACTAAGCTGGGTCGCAGGGACAGTCATGCCTTGGTGCAGATTACCTCAGTGGATGAGGCTCCGTAGAGGTAGTCGGCCTCAGCGCGGTGCGGATGGGCGTGGCGGGACGAGGCGGTCAGGGACGCTGAGCCCGCGCCGCTGCTGGGCTACGGTGCCGGTCGTGCCAGTGGCCTGCCGGGGCGGAGCACTCCTTTCTACCGACGGCGGCGGTGGAACGTCGGTCCGCGGAAGGACACCCTCTGCCGAGGGCGATGTGGAGCACCCGCCGAGAGCGAGGGCCGTGAGGGCGAGGGCAGGGATGATCACCTGGAGGCGCATGGTCTAACTCCGCAATTCTGCCGCAGAAGCTAGGCCGTGAGACGCGGAAGTCGAGTCTTCAACCGTGTCTTGGAAAATCAGTCGGGTCTTGGAAAATCGCGAAAAATAAGGGCCGAGGTCTCCCCGCCTGCGGATGAAAGCCTACCTGATAGGGTGGAAGGTCCGTTGCAAATCGAGAGGAGCCCCATGGTCTTGCGTCGCGTGCTGAAGATCCCGCAATCGGGAACCGGGGCGATCCGTATCATAGGTGGGGCTGTGCTCTTCCTGTCGGTGCTGTCGGGCGCGGTGCAGGCCAAGTGCCAGGACGGCCCGGAGCCCAAGGTCGATTGGTCCGGCTGCTCCAAGGCCCGCCTGATGCTGACCGACGACGATCTCACCGGCGCCCAATTCCAGCGCTCGCTTCTGACCTTGAGCGATTTCGGGTCCTCGAAGATGGCGGGTGCCAATCTCAGCGAGACGGAGGTCAGCCGCACCCGGTTCGAGAAGGCCGATTTGTCCAAGGCCGATTTCACCAAGGCGCTCGGATGGCGCGCCAATTTCGCCCAGGCCATTCTGGTCGAGACCAATTTCAGCTCGGCCGATATGAGCCGCTCCAACTTCGCCCAGGTGAAGGCTACGCGAGCCGACTTCTCCAAGGCGGAACTCAACCGTTCCGACTTCAGCGGGGCCGATCTGGAAGGCGCGAACCTATCCAAGGCCGAATTGGCGCGGGTTCTCTTCCAGCAGGCCAAGCTGAAGGGCGTGGATTTCAGCTATTCCAACCTCGCCCGCGCCCACCTGGAGGGAGCGGTCCTCCAGGGCGTCAACATGGCAGGCTCCTACCTTTACCTGACGCAGATCGGCGGGACCGATCTCAGCGGGGTGACGGGTCTGACGCAAGGTCAGATCGACATCGCCTGCGGCACGGCCCAGACGAAGCTGCCCAGCGGCCTCAACGCGCCCAGCAGCTGGCCCTGCAAGGAGGGTGTGGACTGATCGGGCTCAAGTCGGATGAAACCAAGGCATGAGCTTAACCGTTGGATTCCTTGAAATTCCTTAAGTCCGATCCTTGATGTCGGGCTGCTTCGCGGGAGTACGACCGACGTGACCACGCTCAAGGAGTTCGAGGATGCCCTTCGCGAGCAGGGCATGCACATGGCCCTCGCGATCTTGCAGAAGATGCGGGACCGGGACAGGGAGAAGCGAACGGTTTCTCCAGGACGCCGGATCGCCGGACGCAAGATGACGCCGGAACTGGCCCGAAGCATTCTCGAGCTTCACGGCACGACGGAGATGACCCAGCAGGAGATCGCCTTCCAGCTCGGCGTGAACCAGGGACGGGTCAACGAGGTGATCAAGCACGGCAAGTGGCTGAATGACGACCCGGCCTCCCCGGAGGCTCAGGCCCGCGACAAGGCCAAGGCCAGGATGGCGGAGAGATCTCCCCGCCGAACGGCTCCGAAGCCCTTAGTGAGCGCGGCGCCCAAAAAGCAGAAGGCACGGATCGTACGCAATCAGGCTCAGCTTTCCCTGGGAGATTTGTAATCGTCTACAAAGTCAGCCGCGACCGTCCCATTATAGGGATCTGGTCGCGGCCTTAGGCCCGTAGTTTGCCCCCACGGGAAGCTAAGCCTAGACCCTGAAAACATGACGTGAGTGAGGCCTTAGCTTGGCATTAAGATTTTTTTAACTTTTCTGGAACCAATGCGCATCAAGTACGTTTATCTGCATCTCCGGTCCTTTTTGCCCCTACGGCCGGACACCTTAGAGCACCCGTTCGGGTGCTCTTTTTCTTTTGGGCCTACTCGTACTTCCGTTGATCGTCGATGACCTTGCCGTCATTGGGGAGCGTGCCCGGGGCGACCAGGGTCACCTTGCCCTTGAGCTTGGTTACCTCCTGGAGGGTCACGCCGATGGATGAGGACAACTCGTTCATCAGATCATCGCTCTCGGCCATCAGGGTCATCACGTCGGTGCCGTTCTCCCGACCCACGATCAGCCGCAGGCGGCCAAGGTCCGGATAGCGGCGGCCGATCTCGGCCATCTGCTCGGGGCGCACGAACATCCCCTTCACCTTGGTGGCCTGATCGGCACGACCCATCCAACCCTTGATGCGCATATTGGTCCGGCCGCAGGGACTGGCGCCCGGCAGGGC
>NZ_JBFUMH010000228.1:0-6429 GCF_054049475.1 Microvirga sp. P5_D2
TCTCCATCATGATGCTCACCTTTCTCTATTGCTCATGCCTCCTGGAGCCGGACAGGCCAAGACTGGCCACGATGTGCATGATTGCCGCGCTGGTCGCGCTTCTTCTGGCGAATTACAGGACGTCGCTCCTGGCGGCGCTGCCGATCATCGCCGCAACCATCTTCTTCGGCGCGATAAGGCGCATTTCCCCTCAGGGGCGTCCTTTCGCCGGGATCATGGTGGTCTGCCTCGCCGGGCTCGTCTTGGTCTACGTGTCCCAAAGCGCCCTGCAACAACGTTTTACCGATCTGTCCGTGGTGCTGTCGAGCAGCGCGGAACTCCTCAAGCCGCCGGAATACTATACGGATGCGGAATCCGACCTTCTGTCGGCCCGCGCGATTATCTGGAGCCGCTACATCACGGCCTATTTGCACGGCTCGATCACGAACCTCGCTTTCGGGTTCGGCCCGGATTCCTGGGAGCGGGCTTTCACGCTCTACGCCCACAACACGTTCGTGTCCACGCTCTACGAGACCGGAGTGTCCGGCCTCGCCGCCATGGTGCTTCTCTTCGCCTTGAGCTTCAGGCTCGTGATGAGGACGAGTTGGAGTCGACGCCCTCTGATCCTCGGCGCGTACCTTGGATTTCTCGCGCTGAACCTCGCCACGATGCCGTTCTGGCAGATTGAAGGAATGGTGCTGCTCGCCCTGACGCTAGCCTATACGCTCCACGCGCAGGTGCCCCGGCGCGTGCAGGTGCGATGAATGCGCTACCGCCTTTCTCGCCGCCTATAGAGCCAAGCCACTATCACGCGACCTTGAAGCGATGGTAGATCTCGATGATCTGGCGAGCGTGCACGCTTGCCGAAACGGCCTTGACGATCTGGTCGCGTTCGAGCTCCCCGAGGATGGCAGCCTCGGGCCGGCACAGCATATCGAGCGCGAGCGACGCGAACTCGTCGGCGCCGGCCTCTGCGGGCGCCAGGCGGCCTCCACGGAAACGGTTCCAGATTTCCCGGTGGCCAGCATCGTCCGTGGCCAGATACGGCGTTCCAACAATCGCCGCCTCGAGCAGTGTGCGGCCGAACGGCTCGCTCACGGAAGGCGCGAGAAGCAGGTCGAGTGCAGCGATGTTCCGCTCGCCCGGCAGACGGAAGCCCCCGAACGTGACCCGGTCGGCAATGCCGAGGTCCTCAGCAACTCTCCTGAGATCATCCTCGGTCTCATCGCCGCTTCGCCCGAACACGACGAAGTGGCAATCCGCTCGCGCCGATGCCATCCGCGCACCCACTTCGAGAAAATAACGCGCCCGCTTCCTGGACCAGAAATTTCCCACGAAACCGATGAGAAGCGCGTGAGCAGGACAGCCGAACTCAGCGGCGGCCCGGCGCGCCTCGGCGCGAAGGGTGTGACCGCAGGCCACGTGGATGGGGTTCAGAACGAAGGTTCTCTTTTCCTGCGGCACGAATGCGAGATTGCGCTCGCACGACTGCGAGATGCAGACGACCTCGTGCGCCAGGTTGACGAGAAGCCGTTTGGGCAGCGTCATCCGATTGAGCGAACGGTGATGATAGACCACGCGCCTGCCGGCGAGCCGCGCTACGGGCCCCCAGGACTGCATGGCTGAGAGATCGTTGAAATGGATGACACCATCCGTGGCGAGTTCACGGATAATCCGCCACCGATGCATAAACCGGGCCGCATCATAGGCCGGGTGATGGCGGGACACAGGCGGCTCGCCGGTCACCACCACCGTGAAGCCGCTTTTGCTCGCCTGTTCGGCAATCAGCGTTTCACCCGGACAAAGAACGCTGCACCTGATGCCATGCTCGGCCTGCAATGCCCTGCCAAGGGTGAATGCGGAGACATGGCTTCCTCCCATGCCGCCTCCGACGAACGGAAAGACGACGGACGTAATGTCGATCGGCCGAGGATGTTCAGACGAGGCAAAATCCGATGTCACGGCCATAGAGTCTCTTTCGATCGAACTCGCACGCGCAAAAGCCGCAACGTCACGGCATCCGCGATGTCTGCCGGACGCGAGCGATCGCGCGGCGGATGCGGGCGCCTGGGTGCAGGTCAGGAAGGCTCGAACGCGGGATCGACACGCTATCGAACATCTGTTCGACACCGCTTTCAGCATGAGGCATGGACGATGTTTCGCGGCCGGCGGGATGCTCCTGGTAAAGCCGGAGAAGATCCATATCGACCCGGTTCAGAACCACGCCCATGCAGCGGATCCCTGCCACTTCGTTGGCAGCGAGGGTATCCTTGACGAGATCCTTCGACGTGCCGCCCCACTCGATGGCGAGGAGTACGCAGTCGACCTTGGCTGCCAATACTCGCGCGTCGCTTGTTACGCCAAGCGGCGGCAGATCCACGATGACATATTCAAAAGACTCCGACGCCTCACGGAGCATGTCCTCGAACCGCCCATTCGCGGTAAGGCGTCTCGAATGCGCGAGCTCCCGCCGGTAAATCGTCGGCAATATCGCGAGATTGGATTGGAGCCCATAGTACAACGCACTGCGCCAGGGTCGACCCTCAGCGAGAACCTCCAGAAGCCCCTCCGTGGCGTCGGGAGCCACCAATCTCGTTAAGGCAGGGTTCCTGAAATCCCCGTCGACGAGGAGCGTCTGGCTTCCCTCTTCGGCCAGCAGCGCTGCAAGATTTGCGGCAATGGTCGTCCTGCCCTCCTGCGGCGCCACGGACAACACGCCGATCACCTTTGCCCGACGACCGGGAAACACATAATCGGCCGAGGCAACGACTGCTCTCAGGGTATCGGCGAACTTCGAATCCGGTGCGTGGAGAACGTAACGGGTGAGCGCAAACGCAGCCGCCTCACCGTCCTTCGGTGGCACTCCTCGCGGCTTGCCCTCACGCTTTCCGCCGCGTGGGGGCAGGCTGATCGTGGGCAGCATCCCCAGGCATTTGAGCCCAAGCTCGTCCCAGACCTGCCCCCCGGTCCGCAAAGATCCGTCGCGATACTCCCGCCAGGCGCCGACGGCAGCGCCTACGATGGCACCCATGAACGCCGTTATGAGAATAATGGGAATTGTCTTGGGGTGGCTCGGCTGGGTGGGGGTCGCCGCAGGGGTTATGACCCGTGCGTCATTCATCGGGAACGATTGCTGCTGAACCGTTTGCTGGTAACGTTGCAGGAACGATTGGTAGAGAGACTTGTAGGTATCGGCCTTTCTTTCCAGCTCCCGCAACTCCACCAGCTTATTGTTCGCCCCCGCAGTGACGCCGATCAGCTTGTCGACGTTCTGACTGAGCGTTTCCAACCGTGACTTCGCCACCTGATATTCACCCTCGTAGCTCTCGGCAATGCGGGTGAGCTCGGCGAGGATCTGGCGCTGAACCTCCGCTTTTTCGGATTGATACTGCGCCGCCCGTTCGTGACCCGGTCCGAAGCGGGCGACGATCTCCGCTTCACGCTTCGATGCCTCCAGGTACCGCGCCTGGAGATCGTTGATCAGCGCGTTTCCCAGAGCTTCTCCGACCAGCGCCTCGACGCGGTTGGTCTGGATGACGGCGCGAATGCGCTCAAGCCGCGCGCTTGTTCTGGCAACTTCACCGCGAACGACCACCATCTGGGTGTTCAGCTCCGACAGCTGCGAGTCGGATACGAGTTGCCCGCCCACTGCGATCAAGTTGTTGTCCGCCCGGAACTGTTGGACGGCAAGATCGGAAGCCACCGCCTGCTGCTGCAATTCATCCAACCGCACCAGGAGCCACGAATTGGCGCGTCTGGTTACCTCAACCTTTGCATCGAGCTGATCGGCAAGATAGGCCTCCACATACGCATTGGCGATTTGGGCCGCTTGTTCAGGGTTGGTCCCAGTGTAGCTCACCGTAATGAGGTAGGTCTTCCCAACGCGGGCGACGGCCGTGTTGCTGAGCAGGCGGTACGCCGCGGCCCAGCGTTTCGCCTCCTGCTGCCGCGCCGCATCCGGAACGGTTTCACTTCGCAGGAGGCCATAAAAGCGACGCATGGCCCGATCCAACGACTGACGGACCCGGGTGAGCAGCCAGCCTTCACGGACCCAGAAAGTCGGATCGTTTGCCAGCTTGAGCTGATCGACAACGGCGAGCGCGATTCTCTCAGATTTGAGGATCTCGACTTGGCTGTCGGCTACAATCGGCGCATCCACCCCGATATCCGTGACAGCCGATACGTCCTGAACCGCCCGGACCTGACGGCGATCGATCATGATACTGGTCGTCGTTGTGTACAACGGCACTGACGTGGCGGCATAAAGCACGCCGATCAGAGACCCGATCAGCGCTGCGCCAGCGATAATCTTCCACTGACGCCTGACGGCTGCGAAGATATACTTCAGGTCGAAGTACTCAATCTCGTTCCGCCCCTCGCTCTGATCGCTTCTGGGATCCTCAAAGGACGTGCGCGCTGGCAGCTGGAGCATGAGGCACCTCTTGACTCGAACTTGCGCTGACGCGACGCCGTACTAATGGAATCCCATACGTGCGAGACGCAGATTGGTATCGGACAGGTCCAACGGTCTGGCTTGGAGTTCGCCGACTTGGTGACGTACCGCTAGCATTGCATCGTCTTAGTCTCTGCTCAAGCCGCAACGCGGGCCCTACACCATCTCCAAAGTGTAATGAATGCGCCGAAATGCTCAAGGATGATCGTTGTCGCGTGATATCGCGCTCCATCATCCTCAAGATTTTGAATTGGCGGATCATAACGAGGGCAACCCTCTACTGTCGTAAACGTTCGTGACGATGAGGTTCGATTTACAGTAGTTAGTCTGGCGCCGGCAGGTCCGTTTCTGCCCAGCTTCAGGCTAGCCGCTCCGCCCACCTCGCAGCCGGATCGCTCACATCTGACGCGATACTATGCTTGAGGCAATGGCCTTTGCGATTGGTTGAGCTTGCGGGACTCTCGGGACAAGCGAAGCTCGAATGTCACAAGCCTCCATTATCAAGGAAGCCAGCTGGAACTGATGCGATGTGACCCCAGCCGCTCCGCTTCATCGAACGCCCCTGTTGAGATGCTGCTACGACCTGAGAATCCCACAGTCCAGCGAGCGGAGTTTCGTTCGCTGCGGATCGAAGCGAGATTCGACGTTCTCAAGCCGACAAGGGATCCTCTGCAATGTTTGCTGATCCTCTCCAGTGGTTGCGCCGCGAGCGGTTGGCGCAGAACGTTAATTTAGCGCCCGCTCATTGCTTGATCCAACGGTGCCAACAGCGCGGCAAGAACGCGGCGCCGAATAGGTTCGTGCCTTCTATACGCGTCTTGCGAAGCGCGGCGTCACCTATTCGGTACGTTGCTAGTTTAGCGCTGGCACGACACCGAGGATGTTTCTCTAATAGGTCGTCTTAGCCAAGACTCCACCATTTTGTCGAAATCGGCGCACTTGATATCCGGGGCCTGAACATTACGTGGGATGATCAGGTTTAATCAGTCATTCAAGTTGTCTACAAGTAACATTTCCAACAAATAAAATAGACCAAGCTGCCTTTAGTCGCCGATGCCTTGTATTGACCTTAAAATCAACCATCGCTACACCCTGACATCTAACTGATGATTGTGTAGTCAGATATGATACCATATTCTTCAAACTTATACGCAACACGGAGGAAGGTGCGACACTGGCCTGTCGTATATGACGATTTCAGTTTCTTCGTTCGGCTGTCGGATCTGAGCGCGGCACTGCTAGCGAGCGTCATCGCGGGCACGATTTATCATTGGATTGCTTTCAGCGACACAGGTCCCATCGAGAAGTTCGTCGTCTTCGGCATCCTCTACGGGGCGCTGCTGCTCCCGTGCCTTGCAGCATGGGGCGCGTACGAGCTTAATAGCGCTGTCGACTCTCATGCGAACCGCAGAAACGTCGTGATTTTCTCCGCGCTTGTTTTGTTGTTCTTGATTGGGGTTCTTTTCGCCCTCGGCACAAACCATCCTTTCCGGAGGGGGCAGATTCTCCTCTTTTCTGCAATCGCGCCAGGTCTCGTCATCACCCAGCGCGTCGTCCTCTCCCAAGTCATCTCTCGTGGGCTCGCGGAGGGACGATTCAATGGGCGCGCAGTCGTCCTCGTCAGGGAAGACGACCCTGGACCAGCCGGGCAGAAGCTCGACTATACCCGCTTCGGTTACCACGTCGTGAAATCGGTTCTCGTTCCACCTCTCTCGGAGCGATCGAACGCCGGAGCGGATTGGAGCGCGTGCGCGCGGCGGGTCATTGAACATGTCCGTGAATCGAAGATCGACGAAGTCCACATCGCGCTTGATTGGAGAAGATGGAAGGACGTGAGCGCCCTTATGGCGGAGCTGCAAATGACTCCGGTCCCAGTTCTTCTCCTGTCGGATGCGACGATGCTGGGGGTCCTGCGACAACCTCATGTCAAGCTGGGATCGAGTGTCGCTTTCGAGCTCAAGCCACCGGCTCTCACGCGCATGGAGAGAGTGCAGAAG
>NZ_JBFUMH010000229.1:0-6416 GCF_054049475.1 Microvirga sp. P5_D2
ACCTGGAGCCGGATCTGTCCCGTGTTGCGGGTGTGCCGGATCGCCACCGCGTGGGAAGTGATCTCAGCCCTGGACGAGGCGGTTCGGCAGTTTGGAAAGCCAAAGATCATCCGGGTCGACCAAGGCTGCCAGTTCACCTCGCGCGAGCTGGACCTGTGGGCCTATTCCTATGGGGTGACGCTCGACTTCAGCCGGCCGACACGGATGTTGTCGAATAGCCCCTCTTTCGGATCAGGCCGGCTTTTCCACAGGTTTGGGCCGGATCCGGGTGCGCCACCCTTTGGTGAAGTCCTCATAAGCCGCTTACGCAGCTTCAACGCGGGTTCGCTCTTCCGCGCGTTTGCTTGGAATGTTGTAGTCGTAGGCGCTGCCGCGATTACGGATCCGCGCTCGCAGCGCATCCGGGCTAGTCGCAGGGGCGGCCAGATAACGACCTCGAACTCGCGGTTCATGTCAGTGCGACGGCCTGCCCGCACTTGCGTGCTCCCGGTGCCCCGAGGCCCGGATCACCCCAGCTTAATCAACTAAGGCTCGCCGGCCAAAGGGGCACCGGCCCCAATATGCCGGATAACGCGTATATCGAAGCGTTCAATGCACGAGTTCGCGCGGAATGCCTGAACCAGAACTGGTTTATGGATCTGGACGACGCGCGCCGGAAGGTGGAGGATTGACGGGTTGAGTACAACGAAGTGAGACCGCATAGCGCCATCGGTGATAGGCCACCGATGGTCTTGCTTCACCAGGCCTTAGGTGCGCCTGAGGCTATTCCAGGACCGGAGATTCTCACATGATCCGGTCCAACTTCCGGGAGGAGACCATTGCTTAACATATCCCTGCCGCCAATGGATCTCTCACGGGGTCTAGCGCACCAGCTGACGCGAAGACAAGTTTTGTCGTCTTGGCAGACGCGACCACTCCAGCGTCGCAGAATGGAGGTTTACATACCGTCTATCTTCTCAGTACCCGCAATCCGGTCGCGGTAGATCCTGCTCCTAAGGGAAGCGCTGAATATCTGGTCATTCTTGAGCCGAGCCGAGTCCATAGCATCCATGCTCTCCCGCGGGACATGGTCCACGCACGTCTTGTCGGGGCCCTGAAGCCTAATGGCGACATCCTTTTGGAAAGCAGCTTCTATAACACGGGCCGATTGGGAACATCGGTCGATGTCATGACGCTCGGTTCGTCCTATCCGGCAGGCGTTGAAAGGCGTCTACTATGACGGCGGTGATAATCCTAGAGCGCCATGCGAACGCCGTGCTGCCACCGTTCTGGACTATTCCAAGGGCCATCTTCGGACAGAATCGTTCAAGCGATCTTGTAATCGATGAATTCTAAGCTGCTGGCGATCTGCGCAGCATCAGACATTTCATGCGAAGGAAATGCTCATTGGTCTCAGGTTTTCGTGTCATGCTACCACATAAACGGCAACACGATCGCGGCCCGCTCGTTTGGCCTGATAAAGGGCTGCATCGGCCTGCCCAAGGAGGGTTTCTGTGTTCTTGAGGCTCTCACGGCCAGCTGTTGCCACCCCAATGCTGACTGTCACAAACCCATTGATGCCGCTCGGATGCGGGATCTCAGCTGAAACAAGCGCCGCTCGCGCCAGTTCTGCAACATGCAGGGCTCCTGCACGATCAGTATCAGGCAGAAGCACGGCGAATTCTTCTCCGCCATAGCGCGCGGTTAAATCATCAGGGCGACACGGTAGTTCCGACAGGACTCTGGCAAAGCGCTGAAGCACTTCATCACCAACCTGATGCCCACAACGGTCATTGAGAACCTTGAAGTAATCGAGATCCAGCATCAGGAGCGACAACGGGCGTCCCGTGCGCTGAAGTCGACGCCAGGCTCGTAGGAGCGTAGCATCAAATGCGCGGCGGTTGGCCAGTCCGGTCAGGGCGTCGGTTTCTGCAAGGCGCTCCAACTCCTGATTACGCTGCCAAAGATCAAGTTCATCCATTGCAATAGCGCCAAGATCAATCAATGGATCTAGGTTGAACCCGTTTTCGGATTGAGGATTACGCTTGAGAACACACAGGGAGGCCACGGCCGCACCCGTCTCGGTCAGGAGTGGGACACCTGCATAGAAGCGAAATGGAAGGGTTTGGACGACCGGATGCCCTTCTAGCCGCGAATCGGATTTCATGTCCCCGACCACAAGCGGCCTGCCAGAGGCAATAACCAGCTGGCAGATGGTCTGATCGCGACTGATCCATGGAGCGATGCCATCGCCCTGAACCGATTTCATCCATTGATGGCGATCATCGACGAAGCCTAAAAAAGCGACGTCAGCCTCGTAGAAGTCCGCCGCGAGCCGTGTAATGCGGTCAAATCTTTCATCACGAATAGTGTCGAGGATCCCGCAGTTGAAGAGAATGTTGACCCGCTCTTCTTCATTGGAGGGGAGGGGAGGCTCGGCGAACACGTCAGAGTTCCATTTCAGTCGCTAAGAAAGATGTGTCTCCTTACCGCAAGAGAAGGCGAGCTTCCACCTCTGTTGGAGAATCATTTGATTGCGTAGGTGCACACGGGTGTGAGTGAGATCAAAAATTGAAATAGGCAAAGCGTGCCGAAGCACGATAAGAAGCGCGCTTTAGTCATCCTTCCAGGTCCGCTCGGAATACAGCGCTGATATTCATGGGGTTAGACATCCATTCAGTTCGAAAGTTAGCCAACTTGTCCAATGACGTTTCCGGAGGCGCTTCACTGGATGTCGGTGGAMTTTACTTCGGGTGCCGACTTTTCTCGGTCCCAGTCGACTGGGCCTGGTCTAACCGCGACATTCCAACGTGCACCCGCCCTGTGCGGGATCAGATAGTACGGCCTTCCTATCCGAGAAGAACCCTGCATGCCCTGACGTTGAACAGCCTGGGACACCAATCTCTCGCAGAGAGGCTGCCAATGGGGACCTGCCCAAGATGAGAAGATCAGATCAGTAGACTGTGAGCGGGATTGGCCAGCAATGCTGACAGCGGCTATAAACCGCCCATGACTTCTAGGCAGCTTGCTTTGTCGAGATTACAGGAACCATAAGATGCTCATATGGTCCTAGTCGCTCAGCTGCAGCTTCGAGCCGGCCGCGAAAACGCAGGTGGGCTTCATTGAGGAGCCTGAGCTTCCTAGAGGTAGGTTGAACCTTTCCTCTTCGTTCGACGACAATAGCCGCAGCCGCGCCATACAGATCATCAGCAGCTGCTTCGATGCCTGGATTACGTCGAAACAGGCTGAGTGCACTAACCAGGTGACTGGTCAGACAGCGCAAATCGGCTACATCAGTGCTCCTCTCAACACCTGCGATAATCGCAGCAATTGCTCCCAGCTTTTCACTGACAGCGTCGGCCAGGTTTCTGTATTCCATAGGCTCATCGTCCCGAAAACAACACATGACAGTTGTGTTATCGATTGGGAAAGGATGCGCGGGTATAGTTAACGAAGCCTTACCGCCTCTCCTGCAGGCACTATTTATCGAATTCTGGTGTGTCACGGGTTCGTGCGATGGAGACGCGCTTCGGCGAAGTCCTCACGGTTGGACACGCGAAACGGAGGCTGGCAACAAAACTTAATTAATTCGGCATATCACCCGCTCAACATCCCTATGAGAAACAATGAAGCACAATAGGCCAGGGTTCTTCAGTGAGATAGGGCGGCTGTTATCATTGCAACAGGGCCTGATGACACGCTGCGTTGCGAGCGATCTGTCTGCCTTCGCTTCTGCCGAAAGGGAAGCCTTCCGTCCCATAAGCGATTATCCATGTGTATGTAAGGCCGAGACTAGCCTCCACGGACGGGCTCAGGCGCGAGCTAGGCTTTCGGAGCCAATCGAAAACCTGAGTCATGTCGGTCAAGATGAGGCTGATCCAGATTCAAATTCCCGAGCTTCCAAGACTGAAGCACAACCTGCGTTTTGCCGATGACCTTGGGTTTCACGCCGCCTTCGGTAACGCGCCTCACCGTCAGGAATTGGCCGTCCCAATCAAGGACAACCCGATGGTTCGGCTCAAAGCCAGCTGCATCCCAACAATCTCGTGGCAGCCGGATCGACGTATAGAACCGGTGCRCATTGTTTACATCAGGAATGGATTTTACCACAATGGATTCGCTTGCGACGGCGGCATCGTGAGGAGTGCTCGAGCCGACCGTCGGATGGCGGCCTCTTGCCATGCGCTTCGGAGAGGGCGACTTCGCAGGCCGAATTTCAGGACTGGCGGCCGGTTGCTCAACAGGCAATTCGATCCGCGGCAGGTTCTCAACTCCGATCTTCTCGACAGGCGGATCCTGAACGGGTCGAATCGGCAGAGCTGTTGAGGCAATCTGCTGTATGCCTTGGGCAAACTGCGTCGCCGATTGATGGAGAAGTTGGCCCAAGCCAGCAATGGCTTCTGTTTGTTGAGCCTCGATCTGGATGAGCCGATCCAAATGTCGAGAGATCACGTCCGCGGCCTCTCTGAGCCCTCTGAGATCAGAGGCCAGTCCCACGAACGCTTGAATGACCTCAGGCGACACTTGAGGCACAGGGATAAGTTGGCTCTGAGCCGTTGACGGCGTCGCGCGGGCAGCCTGGGGCTCCTTCGGGCGGAAAACTTCTGCGGCAAGGGCGGCGGGCCTCCCGAGATGACGCGCCAGAATGTCGRCCGTTTCCTGATCCCGCTTGTCGCTTGTTCCAGCCCTTCTCTCAGAAGTCTGCCCCGACGACGTCAATCCAGATCGGCTAGTTTCGAGCGACTTGCGAGGCTGCGGCACACTCTTCGGCTTGGCCAGACAGGTAGGGCAGAGATCATCGGCACGGCCTCGTCCCAAGAGCCAGCCGCGGTCTCGGAAGTAGCCCTTCACGATCTGGTCGCCAACTGCCTTGGTAGCTTCGTACGTTTCGAACCTTGCACAGGTCGAGCACCGGACCGAGTAATGGAATTTTGACATCGCACCGCTACGGGTGACATGCGGCTCAAACTGGCGCGCAAACGCTGACATTGTGAATAACCTATGGAACGGTGTTTCTAAGATACCGCCGGTGTCCTCATTGGACTTAGGGACTATATGCTCAGGGAATTGAGGCGCTGTTTCGTTCTGAATTTAATATCGGAAGTCCAAATGTCCAATACCTAACCGCGGTCTCTAACGGCAACGCCTCGAGAGCCGTCTCGTAGCATTGAACATAAAGGCTTTCAAGTGATTGTCACCCGGGTAACCATGATGCCTTGAGCGTTTTTCTTGCGTTCATACGCAGCTTATTACGACGCGTGCCGCGGCTTGTAGTCCGCTCCCTAAAGTCGCGATTGACCTCAAGTATAGCATTTGGCAATTCGGGGGCAAGACAATGAGCTAGAAGAGATACGGTGCGGAAAGTGCCTGTGGCAAGGCTGCAGCGGGTTATATGCTCGCTGCGCACGGGCAAATACGTGATACAGCCGTCGATCCCCCGGCGCGATGGAAAAATAATCTCTTCGCAAAGACGCTCCGAATCCGTCGCCGCAAAAGCAGTCTAACTAAGCATTTGAAATCGCTTCCATGTGAAGCGTCTTATTTGCCTTTCACTGTCACGCAATGACTCTTGCGCAAAATGGTTCGCAAACCTGCCACCCGGAAAGGGCAGACCACCCGCCACTTCCAAGTCAAAGGCCTCCGCACAGATCACGCGCGCGCAGAGGCTTTGAGATGACTAAAGGATCTCCCGATCTCGTCGGTATGATCAAGCCCTTGCGCGGCCAGCGAGTGTTTTGCGCCATTCCAAGGCGGCTTTGTTGCGCCGAACGATGACAAGCCGAAAAACATAAGCTGCCAATGTTAGGCCCGCTGCAATCCGCCACCACCGTGTGTCCCATGTAAAATTGAGTTCTTGCCACCCTATTAGATTGCGAAACGGTTCCTCAAAGAGCATCATGAGCAAATACGAGGCGAAGAAGATAAGGGAGGCTGCTGCCCCCGCGGCAAAGAATTTTGTCCCAAACATAGATGTCTCCCGCATCTCAAAACGTGCAAACTCTTCGGATCTGTCCGGAAGGATTGCTCCAGTATGGTTAACGAATGCCTGCGCAAAGCTCGGTTAGGTCAGGGTAAGGCGGTCCTATTAGTGGAGGATCCGGCCACAAGAGCAATCAACTCCTCATCCGGTGCAGAGTTGCCGGCCTCGAAACTGGACGAACAACGTGGCGTGACACGACGCATTACAGCTCGGTCGAGATTGTCATGCCAAGGCTGCGGCCGAGGCAGACCTGTCACGCAGGGGCGGAGTATGCCTGGCTGCGGCACGCGGTGGCTGATCTGACCATAGACAAGGTGAACCTGAAGGAGTCCGCTTCGGGAAACTGGTACGCCCCGCCCGTCGCGCCGACATCGAGCACGTGCGATCCAGCCTGAAGTGGTCTGAACGAAGGATCGCCGCGCACTCGGACAGCATCTCTCCACGCAAAACCTTGTTC
>NZ_JBFUMH010000230.1:0-6313 GCF_054049475.1 Microvirga sp. P5_D2
CGGGATGATACGACGGGCGTCCGGTTGCTTCGGGCACAATGCCTTCAAAGCCCAGAGCTCTCAACTCGAGTGCGTCGACAAAGGCGTCGATGACGCGCACCGGGTTATCGTCGCTGACCCAGTCCTCCAGGCTTTCGGGAAATAGGGTGGTCTGGCTGCGATCCACGCCTTCAACAAAGCGCCTCATCGGATCCTCCAAACAGAGCGGGCAATCCTACCACCAACCGCGTTTTGACACAGCCTGGGTCACCAGGAAACATGCCGCCGCCGGGACGGAAGGGGGTCATGGGATTGCGGGCCATCGTGCGTTCCTCCTCATGCGTTGCGGGATCGGGGGCGGGCCATCGTAGCGTCGCGGGCATGGGACCTCACGACACCGGGACGGGCCTGAGCMCTGGCGCGTTCAGGCCGCGAAGGACTGACCGCGTTGCTGCATCCAGAGCTGGTTCAAAAGGTCGACATAGGGCTGACGCCTCTCACAGTGGGCGACCCTGAGTTTTTCCCTGATGTACTGCTTGAGTTCCTCAGCGCTGGCGCTTTTCTCGACTTTCTCCAATTCGACCTGATGCTCGAAGTCGATGTGGCCTAGCGTCCGCGCGACCTCTTTCATCATCAGGTCAAGGCTAGGCGAGTACATCCGGTACTGCTGGCTGGCGTGATTGGACATGTTTCCCTCCATGATTGTTCATCATTGTCTGGGGCTACGCTTATCCAAGGATTTTACGCTGTCTCGGGCCAGTATCGTTGCTGCGGAACAAAGAGAAACTCCGTATTTTTACGGAGGGGCTGCATGAAGCTTTGCCGATCGGGAGCAAGAGTCCCACCGGCCCCAAAGGGCCTGACATTCCTGGCCGACGCTCCATGAGCTGAACTCAAGCGCCGATCGGAGCCTCCTGCTGGACGGCTCGATCACGTCCGATGCGGACTCCTCGTTGACGCATGTCCCTGAGCTGCACGTACATCATGGCTGTCATCAGGGCATCGTTGAAGGCATCGTGTAGCGCGAGGCTGGGAATGCCCAGATCCAACAGGATCGAACGGAACCGGAGATCGAGCACCGTCCCGGGTGGGGCACCGCCGTATTTGAGGGCGTAGTAGATCTCCGAGACCTCGATGCGGCGATTGGGGAGCTTCGCCTCGATGTAGCGAAGAATGTACTTGTCGAGCATGCGGACATCGAAATCCACGTAATAGCCGACAATGGGACGGCCCCCGATGAATCGGAGCAGCTCCGGCAACACCTCGTGCATGGGGCGCCCCTCGGCCACGTCACGCGCCCGGAGCCGGTGGACCTTGATGGACTCAGGGGGCGGTACCCTGTCGGACCTGATGATGGCCTTGTAGGCTTCGCTCGTCAGGATACGGCTGCCGCGGATCACGATGGCCGCGACGGCGATCACCTCGTCGTGCCGCGGGTTGAGCCCGGTCGTCTCGCAGTCCAGGACCACGACCTCGTCCGGCGGCCCCGGCTCGAACAGGAACCGGTAGTCGTGGTTCCCCAGGGTTGCGCGATAGAAGAGATTGCGCAGCCAGCGCCCCATTCAGAACGCCCCGAGATGGTAGCGGCTGCGGACCAACTCGCGGAACTGACGCACGATCCGGAGGGCGTCCCGCAGGATGTCCCGCTCCACCGTGGTAATCCCATCCAGGCGCAGCATGGACTCGGCCTCCATGGTCCCTTTGTGCAGCGCCTGAAGCTGCGACCGGAGCCGGAGCTCCATGAAGACGTGGAGGGCGCTGATCAGCTCCCGTCCGAATGCCGGCTCCAGGGTGCCGGCCCTGACGAGGGCCTCGATCCGGGCCGCCGTCGGCGTCTCGAGGATGCCTTTCTCGACCGCGAGCGTGCGCACGCCATGCACGATCGGAAACGTTCCGGCCTTCTTGATGTCGACTGCATCCGGACCGGCGCCGACGGTTGCCATGATGGTGCCGAGAACGCCCAGGCTGGGTGTCGCGAAGGTCTCGATCAGCGATGCGAACCGCGCCAGGAGCGCAGCCTCGCCGCGCATGAGCTCGAACAGGGCCTCTTTTGCCCGGGTGAGGACATTCGCCGAGCCGGCCACGGCCTCGGCATCGAGGAAGATGGCGATGTTCATGACCGCCTCGGCATCACCGCGGATCACCCATGCCTTGAGCTGTCGGATGAAGTCCTCAACGGGCTGGGACCAGACTGGATTGCGCACCATGACATTCCCAGGACAGGGTGGGAACCCGAACCCGTCCAATGCGACGGTGAACGCCTCGCGGAATCGGGCAAGATCGGCTGCTGGAACATCCCTGTCCAGAAGGATGGCATTATCTTGGTCGGTTCGGACCGTCTGCTCGCCGCGCCCTTCGGATCCCATCAGAAGCAGGCTGCCGGCCTCGCGGATTGACGGAGGGGCTGTCATCCCGAAGAGATGCGTGAGCAACCGCCGGTTCAGGTCGGACGTCATCTCGGCGATGACATCGACCTTTATTCCCTGCCGGTGAAGGCGCTCGACCTGTGCCTGGATGTCCTGGGCGGCAGCGGCCAGATCATCGATGCTGCGTGCGCGCTCGATCCGCCCCGGGATCAGTTGGGAGTTGCCCGCGAACAGCCCTAGGATGTCGATGTCCTCCAGAAAACCGAGATAGTCACCGTTCGAACGGATCGCGAGGCGCCGCTTGTCGTGCTTCGTCATCAGCAGCAGCGCCTCGAACAGGAAATCATCTCGGTCGACCGAGATGACGTCGAAGTGGCAGGCCTCCCGTACCACAGTTTCAAGGGAGAGCCGACGCAGAACGACCGCTTTCGACAGGTTCATGCCGGTGACAACGCCGATGCGTTGACCATCCCGCACGAAGAGGGCGTTGATGTCGTTGTCCCTCATGCAATGGCCGGCCTGCTTGATGGTGGCCTCTCCGTCAATGAAGACGGCCGCACGACACCTAGCATCGCGCACTCGCGCGCGCAGGACGCTGTCCATGCCCTCCGCCTTCCGCTGCTGCGCAAAGGCGTCGAGCTTGCGGGATATCTCTGCATAGAAGAACGCCGCGAAGGCGGCGTTGCGGTGGATCAGGCCGAGAACGACATGGCGCGGGACGAGATGGCAGAGCGTCTCCTCCGCAGCCACGAAATCCTCGCCCGCGGCCCCATGCACGAGGGCGCGGGAGTCGAAGCTGTCCTTCGGCCCAAGTATTGTCGGGACCGTGCTGCCGTCGCGGACCTCGACAGATCCCTTGATGACGATGTGCAGCCAGTCCGTGGAGCTCCCTTGGGGGATGATCACCTCCTCGGGCGCGAAGTACCCGATGTCGAGTCCGGCCCTGAGCTCCTCGCTTTCCTGATGTGTCAGGCGGTCGAACGGTGGATTGGCAGTGTCGAAGCCCTGCATGCGGTCCTCTCTGCCTCAATGGGCACCTGCCTCCCAGCTATCCGGGAGGCAGCCTTTGTCGAAGCCATCAATGGACGTGAGCGGCCGCGGCGCCGATCCCGGTTTCCGACCGGATGTACTGCGCGTCGAAGGATGCGATCTCCGCCTTGGCGCGGCTGCTGGCGTCGAGCTTCGAAAAGGCCCAGATCCCGAGGAAGGCGATCGGCATCGAGAAGATGGCCGGGTTGTCATAGGGGAAGAGTTCCCGTGCGAAGCCGAAGGTCTGCACCCAGACGGCCTTGCTCAGGACCACCATGGTGACCGCGCTGATCAGGCCCAGCAGGCCGCCGATCAGTGCCCCGCGGGTCGTCGTTCCCTTCCAGAGCACCGACATCAGGAGAACCGGGAAGTTGCAGCTCGCCGCGACCGCGAAGGCCAGGCCGACCATGAAGGCCACGTTCTGGTTCTCGAAGATGTAGCCCAGGATGATGGCGACGATCCCGATGAAGATTGCCGAAATCTTCGAGATGTTGACCTCCTTCTGCTCCGACACCCGTCCGCGGGCGATGACCTCCGCATAGAGATCGTGGCTGACCGCCGAGGCTCCCGACAGCGTGAGCCCGGCCACCACGGCAAGGATCGTTGCAAATGCCACGGCCGAGATGAAGCCGAGGAAGAGCGAGCCGCCGGTGGCATTGGCGAGGTGGATCGCCGCCATGTTCGTGCCGCCGAGGATATCCTTGACCTTGTCGTAGGCTCCGCCCGCGCCGAGCTTGAAGAAGCTCGGATCGTTCATCAGGAACGTGATCGCGCCGAACCCGATGATGAACGTCAGGATGTAGAAATAGGCGATGAAGCCGGTGGCGTAAAAGACCGACTTGCGGGCTGCCTGGGCGTCCGACACCGTGAAGAACCGCATCAGGWTGTGGGGCAGTCCGGCGGTTCCGAACATCAGCGCGAGGCCGAGCGAGATCGCCGAAACCGGATCGGCCACGAGGGCGCCAGGCGCCATGATGGCGTCGCCCTTCGGGTGCGTTTTGACCGCCTCGGCGAACATCACTTCGGGGCTGAAGCCAAACCGCCACAGGACGATCAAGGACATCAGGGTCGCCCCGGCCAGCAGGAGGCACGCCTTGATGATCTGGACCCAGGTGGTGGCCTTCATGCCACCGAATGCAACGTAGACGATCATCAGGATGCCCACAATGACCACCGCGTACAGGTAGTCGAGGCCGAAGAGGAGCTCGATGAGCTTGCCGGCACCGACCATCTGGGCGATGAGGTAGAAGGCGACGACCACGAGCGTTCCGACCGCGGAGAGAATGCGGATCTGGGTCTGGTCGAGACGGAAGGAGGCCACGTCCGAGAACGTGAACTTCCCGAGGTTGCGCAGCCGCTCCGCGATCAGGAAGAGGACGATCGGCCAGCCGACCAGGAAGCCGATGGAATAGATCAGGCCATCGAATCCGCTGGCGAAGACGAGACCGGAGATGCCGAGGAAGGATGCCGCCGACATGTAGTCGCCGGCAATGGCCAGACCGTTCTGAAGCCCGGTGATGCCACCTCCCGCCGCATAGAAGTCTGCTGCGGACTTGGTCTGGGCCGCGGCCCGGTAGGTGATGCCGAGCGTGCCGAGCACGAAGACCAGGAACATGATGATCGCCGTCCAGTTCAACGGCTGTCGCTGCACGACGCCGAGATCCGGCCCGGCCGCAAGGACCTCTGAGAGGCCCGCGCCCAGTGCGACCAGGGTTGCGATGGCAAGGATGAGCAGCCGGGACATTATAGGATCTCCCTCGTGAGGTGACGGGTCATCTCGTCGAAGCGGCTGTTGGCGCGCTGGACGTAGATGCCGGTCAGGACGAACGCCGAGAGGATGACGCCCAACCCGAGGATGATTCCCAACGAGGTCACGCCGTCGCCGATCTTGGTGGCGAGGAGCGGCTTGGCGAAGGCCACGAGGAGGATGAAGCCGAAGTAGATGACGAGCATCGCGATCGAGAGGGTCCAAGCGAACCTCGTCCGCTGGCGGACGAGCTCCTGGAACCGTGGGCTGCGAAGCAGTTGGTTGTAATCTTGTGCGGCCATGGATCGGGCCTCCCATTGAAATGTCAGTGAGCTCGGTTCTGGCGGTTGGTGATCAGGTCGTCGACGACGGTGGGGTCGGCCAGCGTCGAGGTGTCGCCGAGCGAGCCGAACTCGTCCTCGGCGATCTTGCGCAGGATCCGGCGCATGATCTTGCCCGAGCGCGTCTTGGGCAGGCCGGGCGAGAACTGGATCAGGTCGGGCGACGCGATCGGGCCGATCTCCTTGCGCACCCAGGCCACCAGCTCCTTGCGCAGCTCCTCGGACGGTTCCTCGCCGGCCATCAGGGTGACATAGGCGTAGATGCCCTGGCCCTTGATGTCGTGCGGATAGCCCACGACCGCCACTTCCGACACCTTCGGGTGGGCGACGAGCGCGGATTCCACCTCCGCCGTGCCCATGCGGTGGCCGGAGACGTTGATCACGTCGTCCACACGCCCGGTGATCCAGTAATAGCCGTCCGCATCCCGCCTACAGCCGTCGCCGGTGAAGTATTTGCCGGGATAGGTCGAGAAGTAGGTCTGCACGAAGCGCTCGTGGTCGCCATAGACGGTGCGCATCTGGCCCGGCCAGGAATCGGCGATCACGAGATTGCCCTCGGCTGCCCCCTCCAGCACCTTGCCGTCCGCGTCCACGACCTCCGGCTTCACGCCGAAGAACGGCCGTGTGGCCGAGCCGGGCTTGAGCTTCGTCGCGCCCGGTAGCGGCGTGATGAGGATGCCGCCGGTCTCCGTCTGCCACCAGGTATCAACGATCGGGCAGCGGTCGTCGCCGACGACGCGATGATACCATTCCCAGGCTTCCGGATTGATCGGCTCGCCCACGGAGCCGAGCAGGCGCAGGGACTTGCGCGAGGTCTTCTTCACCGGCTCCTCGCCCGCCTGCATGAGCGA
>NZ_JBFUMH010000231.1:0-6286 GCF_054049475.1 Microvirga sp. P5_D2
GCCTCCATCTCGGTCATGAGAGCGTCGTCTTCGACCGCGAACTGCCACCATTGCGACCGCGGATACTCGTTGAGCAGCTCGCGGTTGATCGGTGCGTCCTTCTTGTAGCCCTTCGGCCCGGCCACGCCCTTCTTGCCGTTCAGGATCTCGGCCAGACGCGCATAGGTGTTGCGGTCCAGGATCGCCTGCTCGTCGTCACGGTCCTTGGCGAGACGCTCGATTTCCTCGCGCTCGATGGCCTGGGCACGCTCGTCCTTGTCGACGCCGTGACGGTTGAAGACGCGGACTTCCACGATGGTGCCGGTCACGCCCGGGGGCACACGCAGCGAGGTATCGCGAACGTCGGAGGCCTTCTCACCGAAGATGGCGCGCAGAAGCTTCTCTTCCGGCGTCATCGGGCTCTCGCCCTTCGGCGTGATCTTGCCGACGAGGATGTCGCCAGCGTGCACTTCGGCACCGATATAGACGATGCCGGCTTCGTCGAGATTCTTCAGCGCCTCTTCCGACACGTTCGGAATGTCGCGCGTGATTTCCTCAGGACCCAGCTTCGTGTCGCGGGCCATCACTTCGAATTCCTCGATATGAATCGAGGTGAAGACGTCTTCCTTCACGATCCGCTCGGAGAGCAGGATCGAGTCTTCGAAGTTGTAGCCGTTCCACGGCATGAACGCGACGAGCACGTTGCGGCCGAGAGCCAGCTCGCCGTACTCCGTCGACGGGCCGTCGGCGATAATGTCGCCCTTGCGGACCATGTCGCCGGCGCGGACCAGCGGCTTCTGCGTGATGCAGGTCGACTGGTTGGAGCGCTGGAACTTCTGCAGGCGGTAGATGTCGACGCCAGGACGGGTCGGATCCGTGTTCTCCGTCGCGCGGATAACGATACGGGTCGCGTCCACCTGGTCGACGATGCCGGTGCGGCGGGCTGCAATCGCTGCACCCGAGTCACGGGCCACGATCGCTTCCATGCCGGTGCCGACGAACGGAGCGTCCGCCTGAACCAGAGGCACGGCCTGACGCTGCATGTTCGAGCCCATGAGAGCGCGGTTCGCGTCGTCGTTCTCGAGGAACGGGATGAGCGCGGCGGCGACCGAAACAAGCTGCTTCGGTGACACTTCCATGAGATCGACGCGGTCGGGAGCGGCCACGATCACGTCACCGGCGCGGCGGCAGATGACGAGCTCTTCCGTGAGCGTACCCTTGTCGTCGAGAGCGGCATTGGCCTGGGCGATGTTGTACTTCGCCTCTTCCATGGCGGAGAGGTACACGACCTCGTCCGTCACGCGGCTGTCGCGCACGCGGCGGAACGGCGTCTCGATGAAGCCGTACTTGTTGACGCGGGCGAAGGTGGCCAGCGAGTTGATCAGACCGATATTCGGGCCTTCCGGCGTCTCAATCGGGCAGATACGGCCATAGTGCGTCGGGTGCACGTCGCGCACCTCGAAGCCGGCGCGCTCGCGGGTCAGACCACCCGGGCCAAGCGCCGAGAGACGACGCTTGTGCGTGACCTCGGAGAGCGGGTTGGTCTGGTCCATGAACTGCGACAGCTGCGACGAGCCGAAGAACTCGCGCACGGCGGCGGCGGCAGGCTTCGCGTTGATCAGGTCCTGCGGCATGACGGTGTCGATATCGACCGAAGACATGCGCTCCTTGATCGCGCGCTCCATGCGCAGCAGACCCAGACGATACTGGTTCTCCATGAGCTCGCCGACCGAACGCACACGGCGGTTGCCGAGGTGGTCGATGTCGTCGATCTCGCCCTTGCCGTCGCGCAGGTCCACGAGCGCCTTCGCCACGGCGAGGATGTCCTCGCGGCGCAGCGTACGCACGGTGTCCTCGGCGTCGAGGTCGAGGCGCATGTTCATCTTCACGCGGCCGACGGCCGAGAGATCGTAGCGCTCAGCATCGAAGAACAGCGAGTTGAACATCGCTTCCGCCGTCTCAAGGATCGGCGGCTCACCCGGACGCATGACGCGGTAGATGTCGAACAGCGCATCCTCGCGGGAGGAAGCCTTGTCCACGGCCAGCGTGTTGCGGATGTAGGGACCGATCGTGACGTGGTCGATGTCGAGGACCGGGATCTCGGTGAAGCCGGCGTCGTCGAGACCCTTGAGCAGTTTCTCGGTGATCTCGTCGCCGGCCTCGGCATAGATCTCACCCGACTTCGGGTTCACGAGATCCTCGCCGATATACTGGCCGTACAGATCCTCGTCCGTCGCGCGCAGGTTCTTGAGACCCTTCTCGGCGAGCTGGCGGGCGGTGCGCGCGGTCAGCTTCTTGCCGGCCTCGAGCACGACTTCGCCGGTCTTCGCGTCGATGAGATCGACGGAAGCCTTGAAGCCCTTCATGCGCTCCGCATCGAACGGAACGGTCCAACCGTCCTTCTTGTCCCGCTTGTAGGTGATGCGGTTGTAGAAGGTGTTGAGGATCTCCTCGCCGTCGAGACCGAGGGCGTAGAGCAGCGCCGTGACCGGGAGCTTACGCTTACGATCGATACGGGCATACACGATGTCCTTGGCGTCAAACTCGATGTCGAGCCAGGAACCGCGATACGGAATGATGCGGGCAGCGAACAGCAGCTTGCCGGAGGAGTGCGTCTTGCCCTTGTCGTGGTCGAAGAACACGCCAGGCGAACGGTGCATCTGCGAGACGATGACGCGCTCGGTGCCGTTGACGATGAAGGTGCCGTTGTCCGTCATGAGCGGCATGTCGCCCATGTAGACGTCCTGCTCCTTGATGTCCTTGACGGACTTGGCGCCGGTATCCGGGTCCACATCGAACACGATGAGGCGCAGCGTCACCTTGAGGGGCGCAGCGAAGGTCATGCCGCGCTGGCGGCACTCATCCACATCGTACTTCGGAGGCTCGAACGTGTACTTCACGAACTCGAGCAATGCAGTATTTGAAAAGTCCGAAATCGGAAAAACCGACTTGAAGACAGCTTGCAAGCCCTCTTCCGCCCGGCCGCCCTTGGGCTCTTCGACCATCAGGAACTGGTCGTAGGATGCCTTCTGAACCTCGATGAGGTTCGGCATCTCCGCCACTTCCTTGATTTTGCCGAAGAACTTGCGAATGCGCTTCCGGCCGATCAGTGTATTGGCCATCTGGACCTCGTTCCTCATACACGCCTAATCGAGAACCCCGGTTGTCGGGACCCTGGATTAGCCGCCCGGCAAAGGGCCGGTTATCGAACCAATCCGGGCTCGCTTAAGAGCCCTTGTGAATGCCGCTAAAGGAGCCTTGGCCTCTTTGACGACACAACGGCCCCAAGCAAAACTGCCTGGGACCGCGTGTTTTTGAGCCCCGATTTCCCGGGGGTAACCCTGCGGCCAGGAAGGCCGCAAAATTACTTGAGCTCGACCTTGGCGCCGACCTTCTCGAGGGTCGCCTTGATCTTCTCGGCTTCGTCCTTGGAAACGCCTTCCTTGACGGGCTTCGGCGCACCTTCGACGAGGTCCTTAGCTTCCTTGAGGCCCAGGCCCGTGATGCCACGGACTTCCTTGATGACCTCGATCTTCTTGTCGCCGGCGGCGGCAAGAACGACCGTGAACTCGGTCTGCTCTTCAGCAGCCGGAGCACCGGCGCCAGCGCCAGGAGCAGCAGCAACGGCAACAGCTGCAGCAGCGGAAACGCCCCACTTCTCTTCGAGCATCTTCGAGAGCTCAGCAGCCTCGAGAACGGTCAGCGACGACAGATCGTCAACGAGCTTGGCAAGATCAGCCATTTTTTAGATCCTTAAGTTCAGTTCGAACGGGTTAGTGATTGAGGGTACGGCCTCACGCCGCTTCGCCTGTCTTGGCATAGGCCCCGAAAACGCGAGCCAGCTTTGCAGCCGGCGCGGTCGAGAGCTGAGCGATCTTCGTAGCCGGGGCCTGGATGAGGCCGACCAGCTTGCCGCGCAGTTCGTCGAGGGACGGCAAGGTCGCAAGGGCCTTCACTCCGTCCACGTTCAGGGAGGTCGCGCCCATCGCGCCGCCGAGGATAACGAGCTTGTCGTTAGCCTTGGCGAAATCGACAGCGACCTTGGGCGCCGCAACCGGATCGCTCGAATAAGCGATCAGGGTCGGACCTTTCATAAGGCCCGAGATGGATGCGACGTCCTTGCCTTCGAGAGCGATTTTGGCGAGGCTGTTTTTTGCGACCTTCACGGTGGCGCCGGCCTGCTTCATCTGCGCGCGCAGCTTCTGCATGTCGGCAACCGTGAGACCAGCATAGTGGGCGACGACGACAACGCTCGTGCTGTTAAACACGTCGTTGAGAGTCGAGACGAGCTCGCGCTTTGCTGCTCTTTCCACTGGGCTCTCTCCGGTAGGCGGAACGTATCCGCCGGTTACATCTGCCGTTCAAGGCCCGAGCTTGCGCTCGAGGCGCCTGAACGACGCTCTCGCAAGCCCTGTCCCCCAGATGCACCAGGCGGCGCACAGGGTGAGATGGTTCGAACCGAAACTCGTTGCCTGCGTTGAACAGGCATGAAACTCGGCTTCCCCGTCTATGCAGGCCCTCTCGAATTAAGCTGGACAAGCCAGCGCCTGCAGTCTCGGACAGGACATAGCCGGAACGCGCCAAAGGTTGCCCTCTGACCCGCCGGCCTGTCACCACCCCGTCTCCGGGATGGATTCCTAACTGAAGCCGCGCGAAAACGCAGCTTCCGTATATATTGGAAACTCAACGCGTTCTAATAAGCCTTAATTTCCCGGTTGCCAAGAGGCGTTTGCAGGGAATTTGGCACTTATTTACGCAACTTAATATCGTTATTGGTTAGAGCATTCTCGTTGGTAGTGAATGTGAGAGGCGCTCATGCCCCCTACTCGCCACTCTTTATCAACGACCAGACACTAACGAAAAGCCCGGCGACGAGCGCCGGGCTTCCTTATTCGATTCGACCGGCCGATTAGCCGTTCAGAACGGACGAGGGGTCGACCTTCACGCCCGGGCCCATCGTGGACGAAACCGCGATGCGCTGGATGTAGGTGCCCTTGGCGCCCGAGGGCTTTGCCTTGGAGACGGCATCGGCGAAAGCCTTGATGTTCTCCACGAGCTTGCCCTCGTCGAACGAGGCCTTGCCGATACCGGCATGGATGATACCAGCCTTCTCGACGCGGAACTCGACGGCGCCGCCCTTGGCGGCTTCGACGGCGCTCTTGACGTCCATAGTGACCGTGCCGACACGCGGGTTCGGCATCAGGCCGCGCGGGCCGAGCACCTTACCGAGACGGCCGACGAGGCCCATCATGTCCGGGGTCGCGATGCAGCGGTCGAACTCGATCGTGCCGCCGTTGACGGTCTCGAACAGCTCTTCTGCGCCCACGATGTCCGCACCGGCAGCCTTGGCCTCATCGGCCTTGGGGCCACGGGCGAACACGGCAACGCGCACGGTACGGCCGGAGCCGTTCGGCAGGTTGCAGACGCCGCGGACCATCTGGTCAGCGTGACGGGGATCGACGCCGAGGTTCATCGAGATCTCAATGGTCTCGTCGAACTTCGCCTTGGCGCGGTCCTTGATCAGCTTCACCGCGTCCTGGATCGGATAAAGCTTGGTGGCCTCGATGCCCTCACGGGCAGAGCGAATGCGCTTACCTTCTTTAACAGCCATCATGCCCTCCTTACGCCACTTCCATGCCCATCGAGCGCGCGGAGCCCTCGATCATGGCCATGGCGGAATCAACGGTGTCGCAGTTGAGATCGACCATCTTCTTCTCGGCGATCTCACGGATCTGGTCGCGGGTCACGCGGCCGACGGTGCCACCCTTACCGGGGGTCTGCGAACCCTTGTCGATCTTCGCGGCCTTCTTGAGCCAGTACGAGACCGGGGGCTGCTTCATCTCGAAGGTGAAGGAACGATCCTGATAGGCGGTGATGATCACCGGGATCGGGGTGCCCTTCTCCATCTGCGCGGTCTTCGCGTTGAAGGCCTTGCAGAATTCCATGATGTTCAGGCCGCGCTGACCCAGCGCAGGACCGATCGGCGGGGACGGGTTGGCCGCGCCGGCGGGCACTTGAAGCTTAACGTAGCCCGCAATTTTCTTTGCCATAGGACTGCTCCCAATGGACCATTCGCCCGGCGCCAACCGAACGAAATGGCAGTTGCAGATCGCGGTGCAGCCTGATGATCCCGATTGGCGACCGGGCAGACCTCCCGCGGATGAAGGCCTCTAGAAAGAGGCCATGAGAGCGGCAATTTGAACCGCCGCTCTCAGACGGATCAGATCTTTTCGACCTGGCCGTATTCGAGTTCGACCGGCGTCGCGCGGCCGAAGATGGACACCGCCACCTTGAGGCGGGCCCGGGC
>NZ_JBFUMH010000232.1:0-6213 GCF_054049475.1 Microvirga sp. P5_D2
TATTTGGCCAGCATGTCGTTGTTGGCATAGCCGGCAGCAGCAGACAGGCTCGCCTGATACGATTTCGGCAGTTCCTTCGACTTCGCATTGTTGATGAAGAGGTGGATGGTGGGGCCGCCTTCCCAGAAGCCGGGATAGTAGTAATACGGGGCGACCTTCGAGCAGCCGAGCTTCTCGTCGTCATAGGGGCCAACCCACTCGGCGGCATCGATGGTGCCGCGCTCGAGCGACGGGTAGATGTCGCCGCCAGGGATCTGCTGCGGCACGGCGCCGAGCTTGGCGAGCACCTGACCGGCGATGCCGGCGATGCGTATCTTCAGGCCCTTCAGATCGTCAACGGTCTTGATCTCCTTACGGAACCAGCCGCCCATCTGCACGCCGGTGTTGCCGGCAGGCATCCCGTAGAGGTTGTGCTTGGCATAGAACTCGTTGAGCAGGTCGTTGCCGCCGCCATGATAGAGCCAGGCGTTCATCTGGCGGGCATTGAGGCCGAAGGGGGCCGCCGTGCCGAGCGCGAATGTCGGGTCCTTGCCGAAATAATAGTAGGAGCAGGTATGGCCCATCTCGATGGTGCCGCTGCCGACCGCATCGGCCACCTGCGGGGTGCCGACGATTTCGCCTGCCGCGAAAGGCTGGATCGTGAACTTGCCGTCCGTCGCCTCGGACACGTATTTCGCAATCACTTCGGCCGCGCCGTAGATCGTATCGAGCGATTTCGGGAAGCCGGATTGCAGGCGCCACTTAATTTCGGGCATCGACTGGGCAAGAGCCGGGGCTGCGACGGCGGTCGAAGCGGCGCCGACCGTTGCGGCCTGCAAAAACTGACGACGTTTCATTAATTTATTTCCTCTCTGGATCGTGACTTTGTCACTTGGGGTTTATTGACACCAAAACCGGCCCCGCTCGCAAGACAGTTCGCGACATTATCGACCAAAGATCTATGAGGCTTGGGAAATTTTCTTAAACATGCTCAGGGAAGAGGCACATCAATCGTGCAAACGAGCCCCGATGGCTCGTAGACCATCTGAACGACACCGTTCAGTTCCCGGGCAAGACCATCTTGAATGAGCCGCGAGCCAAACCCTTTGCGTGTCGGTGGGGCGACGGGCGGCCCGCCTTGCTCCTCCCACCGCAGGACTAGACGCTGGCTCGTAGAGGAGATCGTCGTATTCCAGGAAATGAGCACGTGCCCGGTGGGAACGCTTAATGCCCCATACTTCAAGGCGTTCGTGCTGAGCTCATGTAATGCCATGGAAAGGCTGAGCGCCATGGGCGGGGGTACACGCAGGTCAGGGCCTTCGGCCTCTATCCTTTTGGCCTCCTCGGGGTGTCCCCGATAGGGGGCGCAGGCTTGAGCTATGAGCTCAATGAGGTTTGCACTCTCCCAGTTCTCCCGAGTGAGCACATCATGTCCACGCGCCAGAGCGAAGAGGCGTGCTTCGAAAGCGTTGCGCGCCGCCATAAGCTCTTCGTTGTGCTGGAAGGTATGGCGATGAAAGCTCTGGATTGCCAGAGATTGCACAGTGGCCAACGTGTTCTTCACGCGGTGGTTCAGCTCGTTGATCAGCAGGCGCAGATGCTCTTCCGCCCGTTTGTGATCGGTGATGTCGAGCTGGAGGCCATCCCACACGTAGGAGCCGCTGGACATCTGGCGTGGGGTGACGGTCAATCTGTGCCAACGGACTTCCCGGGTCTTGGCGTGCAGGATCTCAAATTCGAAATTGAATGTCTTGCGCTCCTGGTAGCAGGCGTGCTCCTCCCTGAACATCGGCTCGCGATATTGAGGCAGGACGAGATTATAGAGGAGTGAGGGGTCGGCTTGTACATCCTCGGCCGGAACGCCGGTCAGGCGCTCGCAGGTTTTGGAAAGATAGATCAGCTCGCGGTTCTGATACTCGCGCGCGTCGCTCAGCTGATAGACCATGCAGGCGGGCACGTTGTCTGCGAGCGAGCTAAGCCGCGCCTCGCTTTCGCGCAGCTTTTCCTCCGCGCGCCGCCGCTCCGTCCAGTCGCGGAAGCTGACACCCAAACCCCCATTGTAGGGAAAGACGTGCAACTCGAGGAAGCGCCCAGCAACACCGACAGCCTCGCACTCGAAGGAGGCGGGGACTCCCGATGCGAAGACCTCCTCATAGCGGCTGCGAAGCTTGGTTCCGGCAGAATCGGGGAAGATTTCCCAGATGCTCCGGCCGAGCATGTCCTGGCGGGGCAGACCGAAATAGTTTTCCGCCGCCCGGTTGATGTGAGTAAATCGCCAGTCCTGATCGAGGGCATAGAAGGAATCGCCAATTCCCTCGAGGAGCGTGGCGAGGCGGGCCTCGACCTTGGTTTCCACGGAGTGGGTGAGAGCCTGCTGCAAAGCCTCCTCAATGGTGCCGGGGGCATTCCCGGAAGGCGCCGGAATCACCAATTCGCTGCCGACCTCTTGCAGATCGATGGTCTTGGCGGTCGCTGAGCGGGACATGGTCATGCTTTGAAATATAATGATATTACACTTTCAGCGCAATCTACATACTTTCCCTAAGGGGCACTAAAATTTTCGAGACAATTGAGACGGTTAACGGAGCAACGACGCTGGCCGAGGATAGAGCCTCATCCTTTCGGCTCACTGTAAACTTCGGCAGCACAGACCAGCATGAACATGGCAACGACGCCAGCTAGCTCGGCAATGCTCGTGACGACAGAAGGATTATCGCTGACGTAGAAAAGCGCGCCCGCAGCGAGCGCGATAACAGTAGCCCAAGTGATCATGGGCCGTCTCCCGGCATAAGATTGTGCGGATTTATAACGCCAAGGTAGGGGAGAAGTTCCTAAAGTCCTCTGAAAATCGGAAGAAAAATATTCACATCGTGATCTCTGCGAAGACGGGGAGCGTTACTCCGATGCTTCGAGGGGAGAACGCATCATGCGGCGCATCACCAGCCGGATCGTGGAGAAGCTTCCATGCCCGCCCGAGGCGCTTCTGGAGGAGGCGCGCCAATCGCTGAAAGACCCGGCATCCCACGCCGCATTCTTCGATCGGGTCGAGGCCTTCGGCATGATCGAGAAGGGAGGCGTCCCCGATCAGCAGGGCCGGCCGGGTCAGCTTCGTCTCGCTGCTTTCAACGCGGAGCGATTGGCGTCTCCCGATGCGGTTGCGTCGCTCCTGTCGCGAGAGGGGATCGACGTCGCGCTTCTCTGCGAGGTCGATAGCGGCATGGCCCGCTCCGGGAATGTCCAAAACGCACGCGAGCTGAGCGCCGCGCTCGGCATGGATTACGTGTTCGGTGCGGAGTTCGTGGAGCTCGATCTTGGCGACGAAGGCGAGATGTGCCGGCACCGGGGGCAGCGGAACGATTGCGGCCTTCATGGCAATGCTGTTCTCAGCAACCTCGGGATCGAGGAGGCGCACCTCATCAGACTCGAAAGCGGCGGGCTCTGGTTTGACGGGGTCGACGGCGCGCAGCATCGAATCGGCGGACGAATCGCGCTGGCCGCGCGCATCGCCGCACCGTATCCGCTTTGGGTGGTCAGTGTTCATCTGGAAAGCAAGACGGACCCGGCGGATCGTCAAAGGCAGGTGCAAACCCTTCTGCGGGCGCTAGACGACCTCATCGGAGATGCGGCCTGCCTCATCGGAGGAGACTTCAACACGAAGGCTCTGCCGAGGGAGGAGGGTTCCTGGCGGCAGGTGATCGAGGAGCCGGAGGCTTACGAACCGCTCTTCGCCGATATGCATGCGGCCGGGTTTGCGTGGCAGGCTTCGAACCTCGCCCAGGCCACGCAACGGGACGGGCCTTGGAAGGCGCATGAGCGGCCCCTCGGCAAGCTCGACTGGATCTTCACGCGCGGGATAGAGGCATCAAATCCTAGAATCGTCCCGGCAATCGACGATGGCGGCCGTCCGCTCTCCGATCACGAGATGATTACGGTCGATGCGAGTTTTCAAGAATAGCGGTTCTAAGGAAGTTATATTGATCCAAGAATTAAAGTGTTTCTGGATAACCTATATAAACGTATAGGTATAATGGAGCAGGTTTCGTATGGCTCAGCTCTTTTTGGAGATGTTCTATACACGAGTGTGGCAAGGAATTACTTTTGCCGGCTGGTCGAAGTTGCTCGTTTATTGCCTAAATGTTCCGATTATGATCACTGAAATATGTTACTTTGTTTAAGCGGCAAACTGCTTTTAGGAACTTATGGCGAACCTAGGACGGCGGTTTCGTGTCCGCATTCGGGAGACAACAAAGCCGCCATCCCCACAGCAGAAACATTGTTCGAAACCGTGCTTGACAGCGCAACGCTGATAGAGTACAAAACAAGAACACTGACGAAGTGTGAATGAAGCCCCGCCCGGCATTCATTCGACAAAACCTCCACCGCTCAAGTGCCGCTTGAGCGGTTTTTTGTTTAGGTGCCCATGTTTCCCAGGATCGAAATCCCTGAAGAGAAGCGGCAGCAGGCCTATCTCTATTATACCGGCCATCCCACGCTCGGCTTGAAGGACATTGAAACCTATCTCGGCGTGAGCAGCAGCACCTTCGCCCGCCTGAGACAGCGCTGGGCTTGGCCGCCGCGTCATGCCGCGCTCGCTCAGAACGATTTGAGCAAGGCCTCGAAGGACTCGGCCGATGTTCTGGCCGGAAACGCAGCAGCGGTGACCTCCTTGCGAGACGCGGCGCGATCCCTGGCGCGTGCCACCCGATCACAGATCAACGCTCTCATGGAGAAGCAACGCAGCGAAGGCATGGACGATCATGATAGGACAGCCCGGACGCTGGCTTCTTATGCCAAGACATTGACGACCGCGCGTGCACTCCTGGAGCAGGAAGGTTCAAGGCTCGATGAAACCGAGCAGCACGACGAAACTCCCCGCAGCCTCCACGAACTCCGCGACGAGCTTGCTCTCCACCTTGAGCGGGTTATCGCGGAAGAGGAAGCTCAAGGAAGCGACGGCCTCCTTATCTAGAAAAGAACTGGAGCAACTTCTTCGCTACTGGCCCATTCGCTGCCGCATCGAGCAGCGCATGCCGGGTTTGAGCCGCCATCACGATCCCTGGACGCTCTGGCTGATGCTGGGAGGGCGAGGCGCGGGCAAAACCCGCACCGGCTCCGAATGGGTGCGCGGTCTCGCGCTCGGCGAACCCGATTTCGCAGACACGCCGCACCGACGCATCGCGTTGATCGGCGAGACCTTTTCTGACGCGCGCAACGTGATGGTGGAGGGGCCTGCCGGAATCCTGGCGGTCCACGCGCGTCACGAACGCCCCACCTGGTCGCCGTCCCTGCGCAAGCTCGAATGGCAGAACGGCGCGGTGGCGCACGTGTTCTCCGCGGAAGACCCGGATTCCCTGCGCGGCCCGCAGTTCGAGGCCGCCTGGGCGGACGAACTCGCGAAATGGAAGCACGTGGAGGAGACCTGGGACATGCTGCAATTCGGCCTGCGCCTGGGAAAGCATCCGCGCCAGATGGTGACGACGACGCCAAGGCCGATTCCGCTTCTGAAACGCTTCCTCGCCGACCCGTCCGTCGCGGTCTCGCGCGCCCGGACATCCGACAACGCTGCCAATCTCGCGCCCGCGTTTCTGGATACGGTGGTCGGGCGCTATTCCGGCACGCGTCTGGGACGGCAGGAACTCGATGGCGACATCATCGAGGATCGGCCCGATGCACTCTGGACGCGCGACATGATCGAGGCGTGCAGAACGGACACCGCGCCACCGCTCATGCGCATCGTGGTGGCCGTCGATCCGCCCGCGACCTCATCGAAGCGGGCGGATGCCTGCGGTATCGTCGCCGCCGGAATCGATGAATGCGGCACGGCCTATGTGCTGGAGGATGCAACCGCGTCAGGTTTGAAGCCGCCGGAATGGGCGGCGAAGGCTGTTGCGCTCTATCACCGCCTTCAGGCCGATGCGCTGATCGTCGAAACGAACCAGGGCGGCGAGATGGCGACCGGCGTCATCCGCGAAGTGGATTCTTCCGTACCCGTGGTGAGCGTGCGCGCCACGCGCGGCAAGTACCTGCGCGCCGAGCCGGTTTCCGTTCTCTATGCGCAGGGCCGCGTGCGCCATGTGAGTGCGTTGCCGGAGCTCGAGGACGAGCTTTGCGATTTCGGCCCCGGCGGGCTCACGTCGGGCCGTTCGCCCGACCGCCTGGACGCGCTCGTCTGGGCGCTTACCGAACTGATGCTGCGGGAGAAGAAGGAGCCGCGCGTGCGAATGCTGTGATGGC
>NZ_JBFUMH010000233.1:0-6052 GCF_054049475.1 Microvirga sp. P5_D2
ATGTGTTAAGCCTGCCGCCAGCGTTCGTTCTGAGCCAGGATCAAACTCTCAAGTTGAAAGAATTTGATCTCGACTATAGTCACTACGCAAATTGACAGAGTCCATCTCACTCCAGTCCCGAAAGACCGAAGCGGTGTACTCACCAAAGCATAGAACTGGTCGATGTCTATTCCATCCGACCCCAAAGGGCCGGCGCAAGGACACCGCCGCCTACGCTTCTCTTTCTCATCTTCACTTGTCAAAGAGCAAAATCCGAAGGCAACAGCGCCTCACACCGGATCTTCCGGTCTGAGCCGCCAACCTTTCAGGAAAACCTCGGAACCGCCAACCCGTGGCAGAACCGCGATGAGCCTGATTTAGGATCATTCGTTCAGCGTGTCAAGCAGTTTCTCGGAAATTCCGAAGACCGACCCGACCCCCTATCCGAAGATAAGGCCTCCACAAAAACAAGCTTCGGATCCTGACATTAAGTCAGGCCTGCGAGCCCGAATTCTGAGGAGGTGCTGGCGCCTCCGCAATCAGCGGCGGCGTCGATGGGCGGTTTATAAGCCCGCTCTCTTTCCGCTGTCAACAAGCCTGTGAAACTTTTTTGACAGTTTCCCGGATCGCTGTGCAGACCGCCTGTTTTCGGTTGAAGCTCAGCCGGAATCCCTGGCCCTGCCTCACTCCGGACACAGTAAGGATCGAAGCAGCGTCCTCAAGCGCGACATCGATTCAGGATGTGGCTCCAGGCCGGGATTTTCGGATTGGCCTGTGCGGTCGGCCTGTCTTGTGCTAGAGCGCCATGACAACCTTCGCCTTAAGCCCACCCGGTCGCGGTAGTATAAGAAGACGATGAGCCACCTTCCTCCAGATGACAGATCATCCAGGGTGCCCCGCCGGGACGCTCTGCTTATGTCGTCCGGAGTCGAACTCGGCCACGAGCCTGCGCTCAGTTCCAACGGAGCCGCGGCTCCCGAGGTGGACAAGAGAGAGATCAACCTGCGCTGGCTCGGAGCGAGCGTCCTAACGGGCGTGACGGGAGCGGTCCTGATCGGCGCCTCCATTCATATTGCCCTCGAAGGCGCGACCACATCCGCCCTGCCCCCCGAACGGGCCGCCCTGAGCGCCCTCCCCGGCCCCGTCAACGACGACGAGCGGGCCTCGAATATCGCGCGCAAGGCCGACAAGCTGAACATGACGGAGCTCACGGCCTCGGCCAAGCAGAGCTTCAAGGCACCGATGACGATCCGCAGCGGCGACCGCGAGGCGATCAAGGTCCGTCATTTCGTGAAGGTTGCCACCAATCTTTCCATGACAGCGGGCAATTACGCCACCGACATCCCGGCCTTCAATCCGATGCGCCTCTTCGCGGAGGATGTGCAGGAGAAGATCGACCAGGTGCCGGAAGTCACCGATGCCGACGTGTCTGTTCTGAGGCGGGATCTCGCGGCCCTCGTGATCGAGGCGAGCGCCCCTTCCCTCTCCGACGGCGACGTTCTCGCGATCCTGGATGAGGAGCGCCGAGTTGCCAGCGAGACCGGCCGCCGTGCCTCCGTTCCCATTCCCGCCCAGCAGATGCTTTCGCGCACCCTGCGTCAGCCGGAAGTGCTTGGTGATGCGCTGGGCTATGCCCGCGTGATCGATGCCCCTTTCAGCACCATCGAAGTCCGCATGGTGCCTGAGAACGTGACGGACCTCCCCAAGATCGAGCAGAAGGCGCTCACGCCCCTGATCGAGGAGCGGGACGTGGTTCTGCGCAAGGGCGAAACCCTTGAGACCGCGCTTCGCAGCTATGGCGCCAATCCCGAGCAGATCGCCGCTATCTCAGGCGCCCTGTCGGCCCGGGTCAAGGTTGCCGGTATGGGCGAGGGACAGCGCCYGCGCATCCTCATCGCTCCCGGCCCGCGCCTGGGCGATCCCAAGCAGATCGTTCGCGTGATCGCCTTCGGCGAAAGGGGTGTCGAGGGCATCGCCGCCACCAACGACCGCGGCATCTTCGTGTCGGTCACGCCTCCCGCCGATCCTGCCAATCCCCAGAACAACGAGATTGCCGAGGAAGAGGGCGAAGAGGGCGGACGCGGCGGCATCCGTCTCTATGAGAGTCTTTATGAGACAGCGCTCAAGAACGATCTCCGGCGCGAGACCGTGAACGAGCTGGTTCGCATCTTCGGCTACGACGTGGATTTCCAGCGTCGCGTCCAGCAAGGCGATACCTTCGAGGTCTTCTTCGGCTCGGACGACGAGAACGGCGACCCCGAAGTCCTCTATGCCTCGCTGACGGTCGGCGGTGAATCGCGCAGCGTCTACCGCTACCAGGGCGATGACGGCACCATCGATTATTTCGACATGACCGGCCGCTCGCTCAAGAAATTCCTGATCCGCAAACCGATCTCCGACGGCATTCTCCGCTCGGGCTTCGGCTCGCGCTTCCACCCGATCCTGGGCTACTCGCGTCCGCATACGGGCGTCGACTGGGCGAACCGCATCGGCACACCGATCCTTGCCGCCGGTAACGGCACGATCCTCAAGGCCGAATGGGCTTCGGGCGGGTATGGCCGCCGCGTCGAGCTCCAGCATACGAACGGCTACGTGACGGCCTATTCCCACATGTCCGCCTTCGCCAAGGGCATCGAGCCGGGCAAGAAGGTGCAGCAGGGTCAGGTCATCGGCTATGTGGGCAATTCGGGCCTCTCCACGGGCCCGCACCTGCATTATGAAGTGATCATCAACGGCAGCTTCGTCGATCCGCTCAAGATCCGCCTGCCTCAGGGACGCGAGCTCGAGGGCCGCGGGCTTGCCGAATTCAAGCGCCAGCGCGAGCAGGTGGAAGAGCTGATGACCCATGGGACTTCATCGGCGAGCCTCAGCCAGCGCGCCGACCTGCGCTGACGCCCATGCTTGACCTGCTCATGATCGTCCTGCCGGTCTTCGGGCTGATCGGCATCGGCTATGTGGCGCGCCAGACCGGGTTCGTGTCGGAGCGGATGGGCGAGGGCCTATCCGAGTTCGTCTTCACGCTCTCCGTGCCCTGCCTGATCTTCCGCACCCTGGTGCGAGCGGACATTCCCGAGGTGCAGCCCTGGGGCTATTGGATCTCCTACTTCGTGGGCGTCGCTGTGGTCTGGATCGCGGCGATGCTGATCGGACGCTCCTTCTTCGGCCTCAAAGGCGTCTCCGGCGTCGTCGCGGGCTTTTCGGCCGGTCAGGCCAATACGGTCTTCGTCGGCGTGCCGATGATCCTGAAAGCCTATGGCGATGCGGGCGCGGTGCCCCTCTTCCTGCTCATCGCGGTCCACCTCCCGGTCACCATGACCCTGGCGACCGTTCTGGCGGAAGGGCGTCAGGCCTCGCCGCTCATTATTCTACGCCGTCTCGTCACCCATCCCATCGTCGTCGGCATTCTCGCGGGCTCGGCGCTTCGGCCCATCGCATCCTACATCCCCGCGCCCGGGTGGCAGGTGCTCGATCTCATCGCGAGCGCCGCCGTGCCCTGCGCCCTGATCTCCATGGGTATCGCGCTACGCCGCTACGGTCTGCAGACGGGCCTGAAGCTGCCGATGATCATCTCGGCCCTCAAGCTCATCGTGCACCCGCTCATCGTGCTGCTGCTCGCGACCCACGTCTTCGACATGCCGCCGGTCTGGGCCGGCGTGGCGGTGCTCTTCGCCTCCTGCCCCTCGGGCATCAATGCCTATCTCTTCGCGGAGCGCTATAATGAAGGTGTAGCGCTAGCCTCCAGCGCGGTCACGCTCTCCACGATCCTGGCGCTCGGCACGACCCTTCTCTGGCTTTATGTGCTCGGCGTCGGCTGAGCTTCGAAGCCGAGGCGCTGGCGGATTTCCAGTGGCGTCGCCCCTTCCGCACGCAGGTCATGCAGGGATCGTGATCCGCGGCTCTTCGCCAGCTTGTCGCCCTCTGGGTCCAAAACAAGTCCGTGGTGATGGTAGAGCGGTGTCGGCAAGCCGAGCAGCTTTTGCAGCAATACATGCAGATCCGTCGCCGCCTCCAGATCCCGGCCACGCACCACATGGGTCACGCCCTGGAGGGCATCGTCCACCACGACGGAGAGATGGTAGCTCGTAGGCACATCCTTGCGCACGATCACCGCATCGCCCCAACGCCAGGGATCGGCTTCGACGGGCCCTTCGCGCCCCTCGCGATCGAAGCGGCGATAGCTGTGGGGCCCTGGTAGAAGCTTTCGCACACCAGCTGAATCGATCCGCCACGTATGGGCGTCGCTCTGATCAAGGCGCCTTGCGATCTCGTCAGGAGGCAACGAGCGGCAGGTTCCCGGATAGAGCGGAGCGCCGTCGGGATCCCGCGGCCACGCGCTTCCGGTCTCCGCCTCCAGGCAGGCGACCGCCTCGGCGATTTCCTTACGGGAACAGAAGCAGGGATAGACGATGCCCCTGCCCTTCAGCTTGCGAAAAGCCGCCTCGTAATCCGAAAAATGCTCCGATTGCCGACGCACCGGCTTTTCCCATTCAAGACCGATCCAGGCGAGATCCTCGAGAATCCCCCTCTCGAATTCCGGGCGGCAGCGTGTGATATCGATGTCCTCGATCCGCAGCAGGAACCGGCCGTTGAGACGCCGGGCGAAATCGTCGTTGAGCAAGGCCGAATAGGCATGGCCCAGATGAAGCCGTCCGTTGGGGCTGGGGGCGAATCGAAAAACGGGCTTCGTCACGGACGGCCTTTGAACTGGGGCGAAGGAAACATCGGCAAAGGGAACATGGAATGGTCACCCTCCTCGAAACGGACGCGGTTCTCAAGAGGGGCCTCGATGCGCTCACCCTGATCGACCCGGTGATGGCACGGCTCGTGGAGCAAGGCGTCGTTCCGCAACTGCGCAAGCGTCCGCCGGGCTTCGAGGGCCTTGCCTGGATCGTGGTGGGCCAGCAGGTTTCGACGGCGAGCGCGGCGGCAATCTGGGGACGGCTGAGGGCCATCGTTGAGCCGCCGACGCCCGAAACTTTCCTGAGCCTGTCGGACGAGGCGCTGCGCGCAGCGGGCCTCTCAACTGGTAAAGTCAGGACGATCCGGGCCGTCGCCACCGAGATCGTGGAGCAACGCCTCCCCCTCGACCGCCTTCACGACCTACCCGCCGACGAGGCGCATGCGCTTCTGACAAAGGTGAAGGGGATCGGCCCCTGGACGGCGGATATTTACCTGCTGTTCTGTCTAGGCCATCCCGATGCCTTCCCCGCCGGCGACCTCGCGGTGCAGGAGGCGGCCCGCCTTGCCTATGACTTGGAGAGCAGACCGGACGCGAAGGCCCTCACAATACTTGCCGAGCAGTGGCGGCCCTGGCGGGGCGTCGCCGCCAAGGTGCTGTGGGCCTATTACCGCGTGGCCAAGGCGCGGGAGGGCGCTCCGGTGGGCTGAGCCTCAACCCTGCGCGGCCCCGAGTGCCGCCTGGGCTCCGGCCCGCAGCATGCTCATGTCGCTGCCGATGCAGACCATGTCGAAGCCCTTGCGGGCGAGTTCGCCCGCCCTCGCCCCGCTGGGCGCATAGATGCCGGTGAATTTGCCAGCGGCCTTCACGCGGCGGAGTACATCGTCCAGGGCCTTTTCCACCTCGGCGCTGGCTGGATCGACGCCCTTTCCGCCCGACAACGCGATGGATAGGTCCGCCGGGCCGATGAAGATGCCGTCGATGCCGGAGACCTCGAGGATATCGTCGAGGATGCTCAGGGCCTCCCGCGTCTCGACCATGGCGAAGGATGCGGTCAGGCCGTTGGCTTTCTTGAAATAATCGTCCGGCGAGAGTCCGGAGAGCGACAGGGCTCCATAAGCGCCCCAGCTGCGCTCTCCGATGGGCGGGAATTTCATGAAGGCAGCGAAGCGGCGGGCATCCTCGATGGTGTTGATCATCGGCGCGATCACGCCTGAGAGCCCGTCCCGAAAAGGGGTTGAGTGGTCAGGGTAGCCGTGATTCCAAGAGGGTGCTGAAGCCTAACTTGGAAGCCCGCGATGTGGACCCCGACCACTCGGCGGCAGTATAGCCGCGACGGCTTGCGATACGAAACCGATTTGACCGATGCCGAATGGGCGCTGATTGAGCCGCTTC
>NZ_JBFUMH010000234.1:0-5926 GCF_054049475.1 Microvirga sp. P5_D2
AAAGATTGAGAGGCCTCTCCGTCCGACCCGATCATGAAGCGGCTTGGTGCCGACTTCGAAGAGAAGCCAGACCCCTGGCGGGAACTCATGAACGTCCCGCGGCAGCCTCTGAATGGCTGGAATGTCCCTGTGCGTTCATCGTCAGAGCCTGGAGCTTGCTATCCGGGGCGATTTCCTGCGCTTGACTGACACGCCCAAAAAAGAGAAGCGCCCACGAGTGGGCGCTCTAAGTTCCGGCCCGTAGGGGCAAAAATAACAAAGCCGGTCTCGTCCATGTACTGAGTCAAATCTCTTCCGTCAGTCGGGTATATGACAGATGGGAGAAAAATATGCCGCTTATTCTCAGGTTTAGTAGGCTTATTATTCCAATGTAAGTTTATATGCTTGTTGTATACCTCCGAGGAGGTAGGTATACAGAGGCTCCCGTAGGGGCAAAATACGGGCTCCAGGGCTGCGAACATGGTCACAAGACCGGGCGCGGCCCTTTTTCATGGGCGCTCCGGCTCGGTCACATGCAGCCGCGTGAAAACCCGCCGCGTAATTCGCGTAAGCGCGATTACGGAACAGGCAGGATTTCCCTGACCTATCGCTCTTGAAGCTGACTTTTTGTCGGAACCAACTCTGAGCCAGATCATTTATAAGCCCGAGAGCGTGTATAAGCCTATAGCTGATGGACCCCTGATGATCTTATAAGTCATCAGGGGTCTTTGCGTTTGCTCATAAGCCGATCGCGTAATCTACATCAAGGTTAGTTTTCCGTTAGATGCGCATCCGAAGGCTGATGTTCTAAATCTATAGGCTACCTCCTTAGAGGTATTAGCCTCCTTCGGAACCATTTTCCTATTGCGACGTATTTATGTCATTCATGCCACTGTCTAGGTGGCACCTCCCAGCCATAATCTCTTGTAGGTGAACCCATGAAGCGTTCGCACGCTCTTGCCTTGTCCGGCATTGCCCTGTTTCTCGTCTCCACCACCTCGTCTTTCGCTCAAGTAGGAAAGCCAGGGCAGCAATGCGTCCCGGCGGTCGCCAATGCGTCGATGTACGGCAATTGCCGCCTCCGCATTGTCCAAGGCCAGGAGTTCTGCCGGTGCGCCATCCTCCCGCAAGCCGTGCGCAATCAGGCGGTGCCCAATGGAGACCGGCAGTCGGATCGAGCCAGCGACATCACGGGGTCGATTGGCGGATTTACTCCAGACCGTAATCTTCCCTCGGTCGGGGATCGGCCCATCGGCGGATCTGGCCCTGTCGTGGGTGGAAACGACGGACGAGGCCCATCGAGGGGCGATGCCGTCGCTGGCGTCTCGTCGACCGGCCGCACGGACAGCGGCCGCCCGGACAGCGGCAACACCAGGGGCGGCTCCGGCACCGGCGGTGGGACGGTCGCGGATAACTCCCCCGGAACTGGAGGTTCAGTTGGCGGCACTCCCGGCACTGGCGGTACTCCTGGCATCGGCGATGCCCCTCCCGGCACTGGCGGTGCCGCTCCTAGCGCTCCTGGCACTCCCAGCACCGGTAACGGCAAGGACGGCAAGGACCGTGGCGGCTGGGATCGTGATGGCAAGGACCGTGGCGGCTGGGATCATGGCGGCTGGGATGGTCACGACGGCAAGGATCGTGGCGGCAAGGATCGCGGTGGCTGGGGCGGCCACGACGGCAAGGATCGCGGCGGCAAGGACCATGGCGGCTGGGGCGGCCACGACGGCAAGGACCGTGACGGCCACGACGGCAAGGACCATGGCGATCATGGCAGCGACAAGGGTGGTCGCGAGGGTGGCAACCGTGGTGACCATGGCGGTCATGGCAACAACGGTTACGGCAACGGCGGACACGATGGCAGCCCTAACGGCAAGGACGATTCAAACCGTTAACGTCGGCTAACTCCCGATGCTTCGAAGCCCCTGGCCGCGTCTGCTGCCGGGGGCTTTGTGATGTCGACAGGCTATGGCCTTGGTTTACCAGGCAAGCCTTAGGATCGTACGCTCGAGGAAGACGAAGTTGCCTTGCGTGCGCGTGAAAATCACACCGCGAATTTCCGATATGCGCCTTTATAGAACGCCCTTTCCAGCCCTCCCCGTGTCCAGATTTGGCGCTACAAAGTGGATCGGTCGGAGGGTGGACGCATGTTGAAGCCGTTCACGACGGAACGTCTGACAATCCGTCAACTGGAACTCCGGGATGCCCCCGAACTGGCCAGGATCAGCGATGTCCCGGCAGTAAGTCGGTGGATGGCCTTCATGGAGGGCGGCTTCCCCTTGGAGAAGGCGGAGGCCCTCGTCGCCAGCCAGAACGACATTAAGGAATACTTCTTCGCGGTGCGGTTCCCCGATGGAACGTTGATCGGTGCTATGGGCGTGATTGATCACCCGGATGGGTCCATCGAGGTCGGCTACTGGTTCGGGGTCGATTACCAGGGCAAGGGCTATGCGTCGGAGGCGCTCCGGGGAACGCTGGATCAGATTGCCGCCCATCCTGCGCTTGCGCCTCGTCCAATCTTTGCCGAATGTCGACCTGACAATGCCGCATCCATCCGGCTACTGACCAAGATCGGCTTCTACGCAACAGGGCGTCCAGGTCCTCGGCCCAACCGGATCGAGTTTAGGCTTCGATGAAGTCGCTCGCGTGCGCGTGAAAATCGTCCGTGAATTTCCGACAAGACCGATTATGGAAATTCATGAAGCGTTGTTTCAAGGTATTCACGAGCTCTCTGCGTCGGCCTGAAGTGAATCAAGGCAGATGCCGAATCTATTCTCCTTGTGAGCACCTCAATGGGAGCCGTTGAATACTGTCCGGGATCGTAGTCAGAAGACGGGCATACTACGTCAGTGCTTAAATGACCGCAGCGGACGAGACCAAGGCTGATACCCTCCTCGCTCTGGCTCCTCTTCCGGCTCCTCATCGAGGAGCGACATCGTGAATTCGTCAGCCGGCCCCATCAGGAACCACATATCAGAAGGCTCGCCCTTGTAGACGCCCTCCATTGGAGGACGTTGCTTGCCCAACTCGGCTTTGCGCTTCTCAAGGGCAGCATCAAGGACGCTCTAAGCCGGCTGAATGGCCCACTGCAAAGGCGAGCAAGTTCTTCAGGCGTGTCGGGCGTGGATTGTCCCACGGTCATCTCCGGGATTTGAAGCGGTGGATCCTGCGCCACTCCGAATCTGCCCATCTGCCTTGCTTAAGCACGTACTGACGTCGCTGGGCTTATCCGCACCAATGCCGGCGCCTACTCTCCCATGCCTCCCAGCCGCTCTGCCTGGGGAGGGCGAGGTCCTCAGATGCTGCAAGCCGCAGGTATCCGACTTGTCCATTAGGTGCCTGATGGGTGGCTTCCGCGCCAGGTCACTTGGCCCTCTGTCCGCCAGCTTGCCTCGCACGACCATGATCGGATGAACTGCGGGACGGCTTCGGTCGCCATAGGCCGCGCGAAGAGATAGCCCTGCCCTAGATCACAACCATGTTCCCGGAGGAATGACGCCTGCGCAGCGGTTTCAACCCCTTCGGCAACCACCCTGATGTCGAGGCTTTGACTGAGGCTCAGTAGGGCTTTGACAATCGCAGCATCATCCGTATCCGTCTCCAAGTCATTCACGAAGGAACGATCGATCTTGAGAACATGAACCGGGAACTGCTTCAGGTGCGACAGCGAGGCATAACCGGTGCCGAAATCATCAAGCTCAATTGAAACCCCGCCTTCACTCAAAGCGCGCAGCGTCTTCTGGGCATGTTCGACATTGTGGTCGAGGAACACCGTCTCAGTGACCTCCACCCCGAAACGGTTCGGCGGAATGCGGGCCTCACGCAGGTGGGCGAGCACCCGTCGGGCATAATTATCGCGGCGGAACTCGGCGGACGAGGCATTGATCGAGATCCTGCCAACATCCAGACCTGCATCAAGCCAGCGGCGCATATCACGGACCACACAGGAGAGCATGCGGTTCCCAATGGCGATTCCAAGCTCTGTATCGTCAAAGGCACGGGCAAGAATATCGGGTAGTTGAATTCCCATGCGGGGATGACGCCAGCGCAGGAGCTCTTCGAAGCCTGCGAGCTTCCCGGAGGCGAGCTCCACCTTCGGCTGGTAGAAGGGCTCGATCCACCCGAGGGCCACCGCCTGACGGGCCACCGTCAGAGCTGAGGCTGTTTTCTGCGCCTCATCACGCATCGCCGGCTGAAACATCGCGAACAGGCCGCGGCCCGCTGCCTTGCAGCTATAAAGTGCAAGGTCTGCCTGCTTCAGAAGATCCTCCGCGCTCAGACTGTGCTCGGCAGAGATGGCACCGCCGATGCTGGTGCGGCAGTCCAAAGCCTCACCATTGTGCCCCAGGGCCCCCTGCATCCGGGCCAGAAGAGCTTGAGCCACCGCCGCAACACTGTCCTCTCCGGCAACATCTGGCAGGATGACGGCGAACTCGTCTCCGCTCAGACGCGCAACCGTATCGGTGGTGCGCACGCCACGACGCAACCGTTGTCCGAACTCCTTCAACAGGGCATCGCCGGCATCGTGGCCAAACTGGTCATTGATGTGCTTGAGATGATCCAGATCCAGGACCAGCAAACCAACGCTGTGCGACCGGCCTGAGATGCCGTCGAGCGCCTCCCGCAGGCGTTCAAGGAAGAGCCTGCGGTTAGGTAGGCCTGTTAGATCATCATGATAGGCAGCCCAACGGAGACGCTCCTCGGCAAGCTTTTTATCGTGGATGTCCTCGACCGTGCCGTACCAGCGGATAAGGGCGCCATCCTCGCCAAGCCGGGGCGTGGCCCGGGCGCGGAACCAACGATAGCTCCCGTCGGCAAAGCACAGACGGTACTCGACATCGACAGGACTGCGGCTGACCACAGCATCCGACCAGTGTTGTGCTGCGATGGAGGCATCGTCCGGGTGCAGGGCCGTGGTCCAGCCTTGCCCAAGCGACTCCTCAGGAGGCAGTCCCGTCAACTCGCCCCAACGCGGAGACATGTCGAGGACATTGCCGTGCGGATCGGCTGTCCACGGGATCTGCGGATTGAGCTCAACAGACGAGCGGTGGTGCTCCTCACTCTCGCGCAAGGCGTGTTCGGTTCGCTTCTGGTCGAGTTCGATGCGCTCCTTGGCCATGGACAGGAAGATGAAGGCGAGCGCAGGGGCATAGACCACGAGAAAGAGTGCCATTTCCGTGGACCACCGGGTGGCAAAGGCATTGAACCAAAAGATCGACCCCAGCGATAGTCCAAGCAGTCCGCGGAAGACATTGAAGGCGGCGAGGATGGACAGGAGGAGGACCGCCGCGCGTTGGGAGGCCAGCCACCGAGGAGCGTGCTTCGCGAGTTCCCAGGCAGACAGGGCGGCGTATGCTCCGGTAATCAGCGACAGGAGCACAAGTCTAACGCTGTAAGTCTCGTAAATGAAGGGGAAAGCAACAACCCAGACGGCAGGGCCAACAACGACGGCAGGGACCTTGCCTCTGCGGGCATTGAAGGCCCTGCAGCCAGCGTAAAGGGATCCATAGCCTAAGGTCACGAGCGCGTTGGCAACGAGTAGGTTAAGATGACCTGGCACTGCCTGTCCGAGGTTGGCCATGCTGATCCCACCGGAGTTCAGGCAGAAGGTGGCGCCCCACCATGCCAGGGCGTGGACCTTCCGGTTCTGTGACTAAGAGAAAAGCAGCAGCACACCGAGCATGGTCGATAGCAGCACATAGGCGGCGGCTAATGTGTGGGGATCAAGGGTCATTGCGGGAATGCGATAAAATCCAGGCGGAATACAGCAAAAGGCAGTTTTCCTGGCATTCCATGCAGAAAGCTAGGCTCAGGACTCGTTAATTGAGGTAGAAGGCGACGGCCGCTGCGATGCAGATGGCTGAGAAGAAGGTGTGGGCGCATCGGTCATAGCGGGTCGCGATCCGGCGCCAATCTTTGAGTTTGGCGAACATGTTCTCGACCTTGTGCC
>NZ_JBFUMH010000235.1:0-5862 GCF_054049475.1 Microvirga sp. P5_D2
TAACCCTGCCGCCGTCTTGCGCTTGCCAGTGCCTCAAGAGCCTCCGCTGCGTCAGTCTCGGTAGGGAATTCGGTTGCCATCTCCTGCCCGCGTGTCCCTACCCTTCCCCAGCAGCAGACTAGGCGCACCGTCCCGAACAGATCTTTCTCGATCATCAGGGAATAGAAGCGCCGCTGCCCACTCGGGTCCATCCGATGCAAGGCTAGATGATGCTTGATCGGGGATCGGAATTCGTCATGCACAGCGCGGATATTCCCGCAGCTACCCTGCTAGGCGCTTCCACCACGGACGAGCGTCCAACGCGGCGCGCTCTGCTAGCTTCGTCCGTAAGTCCGTAACAGCCTGTTCAATTTCAGCCGTTCGACGGGCGTCCGACGCCCGTTCATCCATGATGGTGTCCAAGCGCGATTGAAGCCGGTCTGCTCGAGTCCGTTCGGCTTCTGCCCTCCCCCGCTCTTCATCAGCGCGGGCGCGCTCCCGTTCGGTCATGGCTTCAGCCTTCGCGACCATTTCTTTCAGTGTCGCGATATGGGCGTCTAGAGCTGCAAGGATGCGTTCGTCGGACGCCTGTTCATCAGGTGTTGGACGGTCGTCATCCGGTTGCTCCTTGGGCTTCCTCGGAGTGCTTGAAGCACGCACGTCTTCAACATCTACGAGAACTTGCGCCTTCCCATCATTCGCAGTCTGGCGGCGAAGCCGCAGACGAATCGCCTTCTGTCGCGCGGCTTCAGCCGACACGCCAAGACGTTCGCCTAACTCGCTGTAGGTCAACCATTCTTCGGCCATATGGACACCCGTTGAACACCCGATGGACGGGCGCTCTACACTGGGCAGATTGTGGTTAAAGAACCGTTCAACGGGTGTCCGACGCCCGGGCAACGGGCGTTCGATCACTGATCGTTAACAGGTCTGATACCAAGCTGAGAGTGGGTCTTGTTGACCCCTGCCACGTTGGCGGGGCAGCATGGCCGCGGCTTGCAACTGATTTGCGAGTCGGAAAATGAAAAACCCGCCGGGTTAGGGCGGGCTCATCTGGCCGGAGCCAGGAAGATCATCGATTGGCGTCATGACCTTCCCAAAGCTCCAGCGCTTCGTCAAGTCAGAACATCATTTCTGGCAACGATAGCGGCTTGCCTGATGTGTCCCCTTCCTGACGGGTCCAACCCGAGGAAGAACGCATGCTTGCAGTTCAGCCGCGGCTCCCGCTTGTCGTGCCGTTGCCGGTGCGTTCGCGAAGAGTTCGCAGACCGTTCACGCCGATTTGCAGATCTGGTGTCTATCGGCTCCCCAAAGGTGTACAAGAGCGCCTCACAGCCTCTCTAGCGTCTTACCGCAATCGAGATGCCGCCTTTGCCCTAGCGACCTTTCTGGCGCGGTTCTGGAGCGCTCCAGGGCGCGTGTCCGAGGCCTTCCATATCGACCGGCGGGCATTAGCCGAGCATGGCGAACTTGATCTGACGGAAAAGCGCATCCGCTCCGCTATCCGGGTCTTGGAGGAAGTTGGCTTCCTCGATCGCGCCGTCACGTCAGGTTCGCGCTACAAGCCAACCGAAGAGGGTCTGCGCCGCAAGCCAATCCGGTTTCAATTCGGCGGAGAGTACGCCCCCTTATTCATTGCGGCGAATAGAGGCGCTGCGGCGGCCCGTGAGCGGCTTTTTGCCTCTCGTCAGCCTCAGACACCAGTTAGCCGCCATCGGGCGTCTACGGGCTTCCTAGAGCCTTTTGCTAAAGGGCCCAAAAGCAAGAGCGAAGCGGAAAGGTCTGTGAATCTGGGCCCCTTAGTGAAAAGCGGCCTTCCTCCAGTGGCCTTTGAGCCTAACTCAAAACTCGAATCTGCCTTGGGGCGCCTGTTAGAAGGCATTCGGCATAGCCGAGGAGCTTCTGGCAATGGCACCGCGAAATGAGATTCTGAAGACAAGGGAAATAGCTTTATCGACCAAGCTTGGCCCTGTTCCTCTAAGGGCTTTCGCCCTACGTCATTGACGCACTACGCCGTTGACGTACTTCATCCTCGGTAAATGGTGGTGGCAATGCCTAAGAAGGAAGACGCTTTTGACCAATTGATTGCCAGCCTCGGCGAAGTGCTTGCGCTGACGGATGACGATCACCTCGACGGCGGTGTTAAGGCTCCATACGCCATTGACGTAGCCGCCATTCGGCAAAAGACGGGTCTTTCTCAAGCTGCCTTTGCGCTTCGGATCGGTGTCCCGCTTGGGACAATCCGCAACTGGGAGCAGGGACGACGATCGCCGCAGGGGCCCGCTCGGATCCTGCTGGCGCTATTGGATCGAAATCCGAGGATCGTCGAGGAGACATTAGGGGGCTGAGCGTTCGTGGTGTCCTTGGTAGACGCAAGGGACTTAAAATCCCTCGGGTTCGCGCTGGCGGAGCAACAGGCGCTCGGTGGAGCTGGCCAGGGTTGCGGAGCCGAGCGCCTGTTGCGGTGAAGGTGGTGCACCGCTGCCGCCCCGAGCACCGCCTATCCCGATTGGCCCACTACGCAGATTAACCTCGCAGGGGGGCCTCGCGCCCGCGTGTATATAACTACACGCGGGCGCGCATGCGAACATATTCTTGATTAAATATGCATTTAGTGACATGGCATCGAAACTAAAGGGAAAATTGGAATGTGTATTAAGCCTGGGCTGCACAGAAAAACCGGGTTTCTGTTGCCGTGTCACTAATATAACTCGCTCATGTGAGCTGAGCTTGCGACGGCGCCTCTATCGGCCGGTTTTGGCTGCACGGGTTTCCCGTTCGATTTCATCGCGCAGCCTCATCCTCCGGCACTAATGGCGCAACAGGCGCACAGTCCCGAATAGGTCCAGCTCGATCATGAGCGAATAGAAAAGCGCGACATCTCGACCATGCGGCGAGGTACGGCATCCCGGTCATGGAAAGCCGTGGGCTCGCGATGCCTTTTCACGAGGCGGCTTTTCCCACGCGCTAATTTGCGCAAGTGTTAGGCCTCCCCTGTCAACTGGGGTGCGTGAGATCAATATATTACAGGCTGGCAGGGGCATGGGGCTGTTTTTACGTATTTGGGTGCGGCTGTTCTCCAGAAGGCGCAGCAACGCCGTCGTCCCTAAGCCTGCCATCCCAGTTGCTTGGAGGCGGCCAGAGCCAAGCATCTTCTTGGAACCTCTCGCCGCCTCCCCTCAGGCGGAAACTGAGCTACGTGGTCCGTGCTGGGTGATTGATGGAGATACCATCGAGATCAACAGCGTTCGCATCCGACTTGCTGGGATCGATGCGCCCGAACTGGATCATCCTTGGGGTCAGCAGTCGAAGTGGGCCCTGGTTCAGTTGTGTAAGGGTCAGACAGTGACAGCTCGGATCAAGCCAGAGCTGTCATACGACCGAGTGGTTGCTGAGTGCTTTTTAGACGATGGTCGTGATCTTGCCGCCGAACTCGTCCGCCGCGGGTTGGCGCTAGACTGGGCGAAATTCTCGGGCGGCAAATATCGGCATATTGAACCATCCGGGGTACGTCGCAAACTCTGGCGGGCCCATGCGCGACAGCGAGGGGCCCTTGCCACCCAGTCCGATAGTCAGGGTTGAACGTTTCCGACAGGGCCAAGGCTGTTTTTCAGCGACCTCAATCGGAAAGATCTACATAGTATTGATGCGACCATCAGGCGGCCACAAGAGCCTGCTATTACTGAATAGGCGAGAGCGGACGCTCGAAACAGACCTGAATACGCTGCGAAACCTTCAAAACCGGTTCCATAATCGCGCTTATCGGAATTAGGGCCTCTGCCTGAACCAGTTGCGGATCGCAGCAACAGCGGCAAGACCAGCTGCTCCACCTACGATAAAGATGACCATCTCGGTCAGAATGTGCGTGGACACATCCCCCTCATAGGATGTGTCCCAAAAGGCGTGGACGTAATTGTGAACCACACCCACGAGCAGACCGAGCAACGCCCCGTAAAAGGCGAACTCTCTCGTACTCCAGCGTTGCTGCGGGTCAGGCCTGTTGCTCATGCCGCGAACGCTAGAGCCTGAACCGGCTTAACACCAGCTTAACCCTGAGCCGATCCCCCTAGGCTTCCCATAAGCAGCTTCCCCGCCATCAGCAGGCCCAATAAGACAGGCTAACGGAATGGCGAGGCTTTTATTCCTTAAAGACGCATGACCAAATGGTTCTATGGCAGAGCCGATGCCAGAGGCTAAGTTAGCCCAACAGGACTTCAATCCGGCAGCGTGCAGTGGCCCGAGGTCTTGGTTGAGCAGCCTGACGCTGCCGCAGTTCCAGAGGCCGCCAATGCGCTGCTACTTCCATCTTGTGAACAGTCACGAGACCGTGCCGGATGATACAGGCATTGAGGTCTTAGACTTGGCAACGGCGCACCGCTTCGCGCTTGAGGCCATTGACGAGATCCGAGACGAGGCGATCGGCGCTGGCGCGTCGTGGCAGGGCTGGCGGCTCAATGTGGTTTGCCCCGCAGGCAATGTCCTCTTGTCCATTCCGCTGGACTTGACCCTGCACTAGCCGCCGGACGGGAGTGTCAGGCGTTCTGGGCTAACGGCAGTTCTACCACCTGTGGCCTCACCATCTGTCGGACGACCTGAATGACCGTATTCGGCAGGTAAGGCTTGTTGAGGAAAGCCACCTCTTCGGGCAACTCTTCGGGGCCGGGGCGCTCTCGCCCTGACGTAATCACGATCCCGATCCCCGGCCATTGCTCCCGTACGGTTCGGGCCAGCGCAAACCCGTTTATCGAGCCGCGAGGCATCTCCACATCGCTGATGATGGCCTGAACATCGGGTCGGGCCTTGAGGACGGTCAAAGCCTCATCTGCATCCGCCGCCTCCAGCACCTTGAAGCCAGCCTCATCCATGAAGTCGGCAACGAAGATGCGCACGAGAGGCTCATCTTCAACAACAAGGACAACCATACGGTGTTCAGTGTCAGACATGCGGAACAATTACCAACGGCCAAGTAGGAGCCAACGACAGTTAGAGCGGCTTCGTTCCTACCTCTAGTGGCTGACTGTCACAGGTCGCAATACCCGCGCCGCCGCTTGGCCTGCGCGATGGCCTCCAACGCCGTTCCATAAATGGGCTTACGCGCAATTCGCGTTCAGATATGGCGAAGGCCTCGGAAGATCCGAGGCCTTGCCCGTGGGGAGCGACGAGCAGCCTCGGGAGTCCAAGCGCCGTGCTCGACCATCACAGGCTTTGATTTTGCGCTTGGTACCCAGTGGCGTCAACGACACTCGCCCAAGGCTGAACCATTCGTCAAAATGGGGTTACGCGAAATTCGCGGTTGCGTCCTATATCTGGAGCATTCCCTGCGCTCCACCAAAAGGCCGCCCTATGCGCATCTTCATGTTCACCTCTCAAGCCAAGGAAGACCTTCATGCTTTCGCAGGTGACGAGGAAGGCAGCAAGCTTCCGGTCAAGTATGGTCCCTGGGGTCGGACTGGCACTCTCAGCTCCCGTCAAGCGCCTCCGCACAACTTCTCGCGTCAGGCCATTGAACAGGCGATCCAGAAGGAAGGTTTTCAGCTCTGGCGCATGAAGCCAAAGGGCTGAACGCCTCCGGCCCCAAGTCTGCATAAGCTCATTCCATAAACGGCCTTATCGGAATCCGATTACAGGTCCTGATAACCCTGCCGCCGTCTTGCGCTTGCCAGTGCCTCAAGAGCCTCCGCTGCGTCAGTCTCGGTAGGGAATTCGGTTGCCATCTCCTGCCCGCGTGTCCCTACCCTTCCCCAGCAGCAGACTAGGCGCACCGTCCCGAACAGATCTTTCTCGATCATCAGGGAATAGAAGCGCCGCTGCCCACTCGGGTCCATCCGATGCAAGGCTAGATGATGCTTGATCGGGGATCGGAATTCGTCATGCACAGCGCGG
>NZ_JBFUMH010000236.1:0-5808 GCF_054049475.1 Microvirga sp. P5_D2
TATAGGCGTCACCTGTCAGGCTGTACGAAGCGATTGCGGGCATAGATCCTATCCACCAGAATGCGAAGTGCGGGTTTACTGTCAGAAATTTGCGGCGGCTCGGCAGAACAGGGTCGCCAGCGGGCATCGGGCCACATCCCGATGTGATCACTTCAATATAGCCGATCCGCACGGCCACTTTTATTCGGCTAGACGGACTAGCCATTTCCGAGGCGGATTAAACCATCCAGACGACGGCGTCAGGCTCCGAACTGTTCAGCTGCCACTGTACAGACACCGCTTGAGCTTAGCCCTTCGGGGTGCTTCCAGTTTGGCCGGAAAAGACTCATGAGCTGTCTTTAAGCGTGGCCGCGTAACGGTCTGCTGACGGTCTGAGCACGGTACTCTGAGCAAATGTGCCGAGCGAAATCTGATCTTGGCGGCAAATTATTTACTGCGCCGATCCGCTGCTCTTTCGCAAGGCTTTGGAGATCTTTGATCGGACCCGCTGGCTCTTCCAGCTAAATCCTGAGAGCCTTTGATGCATACTCGGATACTCGACGCTCATTCGTCAACGACAAGGGCGAGCGCCTTCATAAGATATGACCTGCCTCCTGGCTTATCGTTCCCGGTTATGACAGGATGCGGCAGAAAATAGTACCAGCGGATAGTAACGACAGCCTGTGCCCCAAGGCATCTGACAGCGCTCGACACCGTGCACCTATCGTGCTCGCCCAAAGAGCGTCGCGATGAAGTTGCTCCGCTGGGGAGGCTTATGCTGCTGGCGCTCGCTTCCATTTTGCTCAGGATATACCATCTGTTCATTCATGGGATCGTGGTTCGTAACCTCTCGGACATCCTGATCGATCAGGTCATGTAAAGTCTCGCGCCTCCGGTCTGCTGCCCTGTGCAGGACCTCTATCTGGTCAGGGAAATCTCTCCAGCGCTCAAACATGATATACTCTTGGTGCCCCCGCCTGATAGGAGCCGGTCTGCCAAGAATGACCTGATGGCTCACATCCACAACGATCAAAGGGCCATCAGGAAACATCTCGTCAATCCGGATCACCGTCCCTTCAATGAAGCTTTTTTCAGGAAACGGCGGATGAAAATGGGCGCGCACGCTATCGCCGACAGCAATCTTGATTGAACTGTTCTCAGACATTCGCAGACCCTCCACGGCCGCTCGGAAGATGCTGGCACGCCCACATCGCAGCCTGAGTACGATTGGATACACCGATCTTGCGTAGGATCGCTTTAACGTGAWCTTTGATCGTTGCTTCGGCAATGGCGAACTGACGGGCAATCACTTTGTTCGGTGCTCCCACCTTGAGGCAATCCAGAATTTGCCGCTCTCGGATAGAGAGCCGGCACGTTTCCAGATTAGCTGAGCTCGACGCTAACACATCTGTGTCTAGGACCTGTCCTGTCCGGGACGGTGTCATATCCACGACAGCGTGGACAAGAGCTGCAGGGATAACGAATCCTCCGGCCAACGCCAGTTCAAGGTATTTGACAAGAACGTCAGGAGGATATGTGGTCAAGCAAAAGCCATGCACACCCCCCGCATATGCTGACGTCACGAAGCGGATATCGAATTGATCAGCCAGAACCACGATCCGAGCTTCGGGGAACAGCGTTCTCATTTGGCTGATTGTCTCAAGAAAACAGATGGCGGTCTGTTTGGTTTCGATCAGGACCAAGCCCAGCCGGGATGCGGACAGGTGAAGCCATCTAGCCGCGTCAACGGAAACAGCCTCGGTTGGAGCAAACGGTGTCATCTTCAGAAGATCTTGTAAACGTGACCGTTCGATGGTGTCGTTTGAGATGAGTGCCGTCGGTATGACAGTGGTATGGTTGCGATGCAACGTAACCTCTGCTGAGCGAGCATGAGAAAGCGTCAGCGCAGTCAACGGTGGTCCCCAGCTAAGTTTGTTCGGCTTATGGAAGGTAAATGTCCGGCGGCGAACGCGTCTGTCCGGTTCCAGACATAAGAAGTACGCCTATCGTCGAGTGCCGAGCACGCGATGGTCTGGCGACGGAGCTCAGCAAGACAGGCACCTGTCTCGCCGCAATATACGACGTCGAAGCCGACGGCCAGCCTGATTTCCAGATCGAGATCATCGAAATATTCGGAACCAACGACGTGATCCTGAAAGAAGCAGGGCCGGCCCAAGAGGCCTCTGCCCGGATTTGGAGTCAGACACGCCAGAATGGCGAGACGACAGTCTCTTATCTCGGAAAGCCGCATGGGTCCGAATAGGCTTCGTCAATCAAGACGCCGATTCCTTCTGTTATCGGTAAGCCACCAGCGGATCTTTCGCCGCGCGAACGAAGGTCGAGTGCGTATAAGYGCGCTTCCAATGTGATGAAGTGTTGGTCCCTATGGCGCGACTGCTTAGCAACGGGTGTCTTCCCAGGTCTTAAGCGTTGATCAAATCGGTGGCCATCCACGCTTCCAAAATCGGCCTCGCGTGGATAGCTCAAAAAATCTGATGTCCTCTGGATTCGGAACGATGGGCTGGAAGGAGGTTGTGCCATTCTGCAGGCGAAAGCATATCCAGAAATTTGATGATGCTCAAATCAACACTACCGCTCGCACCTAGCCGGCTTCCRCTTTTGAGCTGCGCTGCGTCGAAGAATAGGACAAGTGAGACCCATCTCGAAACCTACAAAGCTGACCTGAGCCCTGGAAACTGGACCAGCCGAAGTGGGAATTTTCCCGTAATCTCTCCCGGCTGGGAGAAGGGAATGGGCCATGAAGGTGTCCAAGTTCTCAGAGCAGCAGATCGCCGTCCTGCTCAAGCAGGTCGATGACGGCGTGAGCGCCAAGGAGGTCTGCCGCAAGGCCGGGATCTCACAACAGACCTACTACCGCTGGCGCAAGAAGTACGGAGGGCTGATGCCCTCGGAGGTGCGTCGCCTCAAGCAGCTCGAGGACGAGAACCGGCGCCTGAAGCAGATGGTGGCGGACCTCTCGCTCGACAAAGCCATGCTGCAGGACGTGCTGTCAAAAAAGCTCTGAAGCCTGCGAGCGCGCGGCGGCTGGTGGATGGTCTGCAAGGCGCGTTTCAGGTCTCGATCCGACGGGCCTGCCACGTGCTGCAGTTCCAGAAGTCCTCTTACTTCTACCGCTCGCGCCGCCTGTCGCAGGCTGCTCTGACCAAGCGCATTCGAGAGATCGCCGAGACCCGCGTGCGCTACGGCTACCGGCGCATTCACGTGCTGTTGCAGCGGGAGGGATGGAGCGTGAACCACAAGCGCGTGTACCGGCTGTATGTCGAAGAAGGCTTGCAGATCAGGAACAAACGGCCGAAGCGCAAGGTGGCCGCGAAGGTACGCTCGGACCGCACGCCACCCGTGGCTCCCAATGAGGTGTGGGCGATGGACTTCCTGTCCGACCAGCTCTTCGACGGCCGCAAGATCCGGATCCTGACCATCGTGGATGCGTTCTCGAAGCTCTCGCCGGCGATCGATGTGCGCTTCCGCTACACGGGCGCTGACGTGGTCACGACCCTCAACCGAGTGGCGGGTATCCATGGCGTTCCGCAAACCATTCGGGTGGACAACGGCACCCACTTCACCACACCCGGCAACATCAGTTCGGCAGCTCCTCTCATCAAAGAGGCGATGGCACGAGGCGAGATCTTCCGCGCTCACTCGTTCGAACTTGCCTGTGCCCAGAACGATATTGATCACCGCCTGACCAAACCGCGCCATCCCTGGACGAACGGACAGGTCGAGAGGATGAACCGCACTCTCAAGGACGCGACGGTCAGACGCTACTACTACGACCGCCATGACCAGCTGCGCGGCCACCTCGGGGACTTCCTCGCCGCTTATAACTTCGCCCGAAGGCTCAAGATCCTGCGCGGCCTCACCCCCTACGAGTACATCTGCAAGATCTGGACAACCGAGCCCCAACGCTTCAGGCTCGACCCGCTCCACCAAATGCCGGGACTAAACATCTAGCGTCATCTCCGGTAGCTTACGGTGCCCGTTGACAGGCATTGCTGGATCGCGAGCGCCGCTTGGTACGAGGCGATCGAGCTTTCCCGGTCAATCGACGGCGAGATCCGCGATTTTCCGCAAACATAGGCTGGTCAGCAACCAGCGTTGAGAGGAGGGCAGGGGGCGTTCGCGCCTCTCGCAAGAGACGCCGAGCATTCTGACAAGGTCGGTCAACGAACGGTGCGTTCGCGCTTGGTTTGAACTCCTGCGAGCGTTGCCTTCAGAACGGGAACGGCTGGATCATTGCAACCAAAAGTAGCGACGATCGTTGCCTTGCAAACATTCCTTTCGACCGAAAAATGTCAGGCCTGCAAAGTTTGACACTGTTCGGACGAGTAATCCCGCCGATCAAGGCAAGTGAGGTAGCGGCTGTCCTCTGATCAGCCGCGACGACTTCAGAAGCCAACCGGATACGCAGACCGGCCGTTTATGAAACCCGTGCACCGGCGCAGCTTGCCAATCGGCGAGTGCATAGCGAAGGTTGGCTCGCCTAATGAAGAATTTGGGCGGCCAGTAAGTCTTGATCAGTCAAATTTGAAGGCACGGTGATCTTAAGCAGAGGCGCGCGAATCAAGTGCGTAACTTCGAATCAGGCGGAACCGGCTTTTTACATTGGGATTGATTCGCCTACTTCCACTAAATGATTCATCGAAAAGAAGTTTTCCAAAGCGAATCTCTTGAATCGTAAACGGATTCTTGCCGCGCGACTCCACACGTCTCTGAGAATCGGGCAACACTCGAAACGCTTTAGAGTGTCTAGGGTGGATTGCCATGGCAGACTTGTCTCGGAGCCGGCGGGTTCAACGCCTCAGAAGCCTTCGTCGTGAGCGGGGCGATCGGGAAATGAACGTGTGGGTTTCGAAACCGGCAGGCGACGCTATCGACCGGGCTGTCGAGAACGGCAGGTTCCGATCGCGCCAGGAGGCCATCGCCTATGCCCTCGAAGCAGTCTTCATTCGCAAGGAGCAGAATGCAGTGATGTAACCGGCAAAGCAAAAGGCCCACGAAGCTGGAAACTTCGAGGGCCTTTGGAGACCCACCGAGGGGTGGGCATAGGAAATGTGTTTGGCGACCATTCTTATGCCRTCCTAACAACCCGAGTGTCAAGAGCATCGGTTTCGGTGAACGCCTCCGCTTTGCCCTCACCAAGGAGGGAATGATGCAGCTTGCATCGTCTGGAGGCCGGCGGCTGAGACATGCCGCTCTGGCATCAAGGAAAGTTGCGCTTGAGAACGGGCGCACCGTAACGCGCAAAGAGCTGTCGGCTGCCGCCCGAGATGCGGCAAAGGCGCTCGACCTAAGACCGGCGCAACGCACTGTTTTGTCAGAACTGGTCGCCTGCTGGGGGGAGCAGGAGTGGGATCGTCTGCTCGTTTGGCCATCCAATGATTATCTCATCGGCCGAACGGGTCTGACGGAGCGCGCAATCCGGCGCATCCTCCGGCAGCTCGTCGACCTGGAGCTGATCTCACCAAAGGACTCGCCGAACGGAAAGCGGTTTGCTGTTAAGGATTTAAGCGGGCAGATCATCGATGCCTATGGCTTCGATTTGACGCCGATCTACGTTCGGCGCGGGGATTGGACCGTGCGGCTGATTGAGCAAAAGCAGCTACGGGAGGTGCGAAAACGAGCTTTTGATGAGGTGACGATCTGCCGACGCGCAACCGAGGAAGCCTTGAGAGCGCTCGCCGAGCACTTTCCTGAGGTAGACCGCACGGACTTCGAGGTCAGATTGAAGGATCTCCAGGCGCGGACCCCTACGCGCTCCAAGGTGACGCTCGCTTCCGAAATCCTTGAAGGGTGGCAGGAGCTGAGGAA
>NZ_JBFUMH010000237.1:0-5705 GCF_054049475.1 Microvirga sp. P5_D2
GGTTTAGGCCGATTAATTTCAGGAGGGGCTTGCAGCCGCGAAATCGTTCTGCTAATTCGACCACCTCTTCAGGAGAACCCCTCCTGAAAATCAGTTCGCGGTCATGGCGGAATTGGTAGACGCACTACCTTGAGGTGGTAGCGGGGAGACCCGTGGAGGTTCGAGTCCTCTTGACCGCACCAAACTACAAAAAGGTCCCTTTTCGGGGCCTTTTTTGTTGGTCATCTCGCGGCGTTATCCTAAGACGCCCTGGATCAATCTGACAGGAACGGCGGGCAAGCGATTCATCGATATGGCCTTTCAGCGCGGCGGCTGTCGCAAGCGCCGAATGGCCGGGCATTTTCCGAAGCGATCAATTTCTTAAGGACGGCTCATGCTGGAAGTCGAAAACGACAAGACGCTTCCTACGCCCGACGGGCCGGAGACCGCGCTCCCTGTTTTCCGGGACGAGAAAGGTGAGCTCAATCCGGAATTCCTGGCCACCGCCGCCGATGCCATCGAAGCCTCGGACACAGATCTGCTTCAGCGCCTCGTGGAAGACTTCCACGAATCCGATCTCGGCGATCTCATCGAGGCGCTCGAACCCGAGCACCGCCCTCGCCTCATCGAGCTTCTGGGCTCCGCCTTCGACTTCACCGCGCTCACCGAGGTGGACGAGGCCGTCCGCGAGGAGATTCTCGAAGAGCTCGAAACATCGACCGTGGCCGAAGGCGTCCGCGATCTCGACTCGGACGATGCCGTCACCATTCTCGAAAGTCTTCCCCAAGAGGAGCAGGCCGAGGTTCTCGACCAGCTTCCCGCCATGGAGCGCGTCGCGCTTCAGCGCTCCCTCGATTACCCCGAGGACAGCGCGGGCCGGCGCATGCAGACCGAGTTCATCGCCGTGCCGCCGTTCTGGACGGTGGGGCAGACGATCGACTTCATGCGCGAAGGCACCGACCTGCCGGAAACCTTCTACGAAATCTTCGTGATCGATCCGGCGGGCCATCTGCTCGGCGCCGTCGCCCTCGACAGGCTGCTGCGCTCCAAGCGCCCGGTCACGATCCAGGAGCTCATGGACGACGAGCCCGACCGGGTGGAAGCGACCCAGCACCAGGAGGACGTGGCGCGCCTGTTCGAGCGCTACAACCTCGTCTCCGCCGCAGTGGTGGACGAGGCGGGCCGCCTCGTGGGCGTGATCCTCGTCGACGACATCGTGGACGTGCTCGAGGAAGAGGCGGATGCCGACATCAAGCAGCTCGGCGGCGTGAACTCGGAGGAAGAGCTGTCCGACACGGTCTTCTATATCCAGCGCAGCCGCTTCCCCTGGCTCTTCGCCAATATGTGCACGGCGCTGATCGCCTCCACGATCATCCGCCTCTTCGAGGGATCGCTGGAGCGGATGGTGGCGCTTGCGATCCTCATGCCCATCGTCGCCTCCATGGGCGGCAATGCGGGAACGCAGACCATGACGGTGGCCGTGCGCGCGCTCGCCACCCGCGAGCTCGGGCGCTCCAATGCTTGGCGCATCATCCGCCGCGAGGCGATCGTGGGGCTGCTCAACGGTCTTGTCTTCGCGACCATCATGGGGACTCTCGCCGGGCTCTGGTTCCAGTCGGCACAGCTCGGCGTGGTGATCGGGCTGGCGCTGATCACGGTGCTGGTGTTCGCGGCGCTGGGCGGCATCTTCGTGCCGCTCACCCTCAACCGGTTTGGTGTGGACCCAGCCGTCTCGTCGGGCCCATTCGTCACCAGCATTACGGATATCGTCGGGTTCCTGTCCTTTTTGGGTATAGCTACGGTCTGGTTTAACCTGTAATCCTGTGAAAGGATCATTTTCGTAATGGCCTGTTAACGCTCTTGGGGCATGGCTGGTGAAGTCCAGTTTTGCGTCAAATACAGTTGAGCCGATGAAGACTCGCCGCCGTACCTCCAGCCGTTCCAGAACCTCTGGCCTGACGACGTTCATCCGGTTCACCCGGTTTGCTGCCCTGGCCACCGTTGCTCTCGGCCTCGCCTCCTGCGCCGTCGGCCCCGTCACCACTTCCAGCCGCTATCCCACCAAGAGCGATGTGCGCCCCCACCAAGGCGTCGCGAAGGCCCATCGCCTGCCGATCCATGGCGTCGATATTTCCAAGTGGCAGGGCACGGTGGATTGGGCGGCCATGCGTCAGGCCGGCACGCAGTTCGCCTTCATCAAGGCGACCGAGGGCGGTGACCATGTGGACAACCGCTTCATAGAGAACTGGTATGGCGCCAAGAAAGCCGGCGTTCCGCGCGGCGCCTATCACTTCGTTTATTGGTGCCGCCCGGCCCACGAACAGGCAGCTTGGTTCAAGCGCAATGTACCCTCCGATCCGGATGCCCTGCCCCCGGTTCTCGACGTGGAATGGAACGGCCAGTCCGTGAACTGCCCGAAGAAGGTTCCGCGCGAGCAGGCGCTGGCCATGATCAACCTGATGCTCCACGAGATGGAAGCGCATACGGGCAAGCGGCCGATCCTCTACACGGACATCACCTTCCATAAGGAAATCCTGGAAGGCGAGTTCAACGACTACCCCTACTGGATCCGCAGCACCGCCGCCGAGCCCCAGGAGCGCTACGACAACCGCCGCTGGACCTTCTGGCAGTTCACCACCACCGGCCGCGTGCCGGGCGTGAGCGGCGACGTTGACCGTAACACCTTCTACGGCACCGAAAACCAGTGGCGCATATTCGTCCAGAGCAACTGCGACCCCCGCGACTACCGCAGGCTCGCATCCGCCGGACGATGCCAGAATTTGGACCCTGTCCAGACGGCGAGCATCGACGAGTAAGCCAGCTTACACTGCAAGATTTGGGGCTCTCTCACCTAGTGGGGGAGCCTTTTCATTTCGGACATTCGACCAATTTCTCCAATGTCACTGCTTGAAAAGGTCAGCACTGCTGTCCAAGATGCATCGAGACAACAACAATGATCCGCGAGCCTTCGGCTCAGAGTGAGATCGGGAGGAAACGATGCTGCCGAATGCCACCAAGGCCTTCAATTTCGATCTCGGCGAGACTGCCGATGCCATCCGCGAGACCGTGCGCGACTTCGCGCAGGAGAAGATCGCGCCGCGGGCCGAGGAGATCGACCGGACGAACCAGTTTCCGCGTGATCTCTGGCCCGAGATGGGCGCGCTCGGCCTGCACGGCATCACGGTGGAGGAGGAATACGGCGGTACGGGGCTCGGCTATCTCGAGCACGTGATCGCCATGGAGGAGATCTCCCGCGCTTCCGCCTCGGTCGGCCTCTCCTACGGCGCGCATTCGAACCTCTGCGTCAACCAGATCCGCCGCAACGGCAACGAGGAGCAGAAGCGCCGCTACCTGCCCAAGCTCATGTCCGGCGAACATGTGGGCGCGCTCGCCATGTCGGAGCCCGGCTCCGGCTCGGACGTGGTGTCCATGCGCACCCGCGCCGAGAAGCGCGGCGACCGCTATGTGATCAACGGCAATAAGATGTGGATCACCAACGGCCCCACCGCCGAGACCCTCGTGGTCTATGCCAAGACCGATCCCGAGGCCGGCGCGCGCGGCATGACCGCCTTCCTCATCGAGAAAGGCTTCAAGGGCTTCTCCACGCACCAGAAACTCGACAAGCTCGGCATGCGCGGCTCCGATACCTGCGAACTCGTGTTCGAGGATTGCGAGGTGCCGGAAGAGAACGTGCTCGGCCATGTCGGCAAGGGCGTGAACGTGCTCATGTCCGGTCTCGACTACGAGCGCGCGGTTCTCGCTGCCGGGCCGCTCGGCATTATGCAGTCATGTATGGACATCGTCATGCCCTACATCCACGAGCGCAAGCAGTTCGGGCAGGCCATCGGCGAGTTCCAGCTGGTGCAGGGCAAGGTCGCCGACATGTATGTGACGATGAATGCGGCCAAGGCCTATGTCTATGCGGTCGCGAAGGCCTGCGACCGTCATGAGACCACTCGCGAAGACGCGGCAGGCGCGATCCTTTACGCGGCAGAAAAGGCCACGCAATGCGCGCTCGACGCCATCCAGCTKCTCGGCGGCAATGGMTATATCAACGAYTATCCSACMGGCCGCCTGCTGCGYGAYGCSAAGCTCTACGAGATCGGCGCMGGCACSAGCGAAATCCGCCGCATGCTGATCGGCCGCGAGCTGTTCACGAAGACGGCTTGAAGCATCATCGTTGAAGGCGAGGCAGGGATGACCTTGAAGCTCTATGCGCACCCGTTCTCATCGTATTGCCAGAAGGTGCTGACGGCTATGTACGAGAACGACACCGCATTCGAGTATCGCATGCTCGGCAGCGAGGAGACGGATGCGGAGCTGGAAGGTCTTTGGCCGATCAAGCGTTTTCCCGTCCTCGTCGATAGCGGGCGTACCATTGTTGAAGCGATCATCATCATCGAGCATCTTCAATTGTATCATCCGGGGCCGATGCGGCTGATCCCGGACGATGCGAAGAAGGCGCTCGATGTGCGCATGATGGACCGCTTCTTCGACAATTACGTTATGACGCCGATGCAGACGATCGTCTTCGACAAGATCCGTCAGGAGAGCGACCGCGATCCTTACGGGGTCACGCATGCGAGAGAGATGCTCGACAAGGCCTATGGATGGCTCGATGGCGCGCTCGCGGGGCGTGAATGGGCCGCAGGCGACAGCTTCAGCGCGGCGGATTGCGCCGCCGCGCCATCCCTCTTCTATGCCGATTGGGTTCACCCCATCGACGAGAAGTTTTCACGCGTTCGCGCCTATCGCCAGCGATTGCTCGCCCGTCCCTCCTTCGCACGTGCGGTCGATGAGGCAAGGCCCTATCGTCATTTCTTCCCGCCCGGTGCGCCGGATCGGGATTAGCGGGTTTTAGATCGTCCACACATCGCGCGTGATGGCGATCAGGGTAAGTCCCTTCCTACCCTCGCGGAAGATGAGCCGCAGGCTTTTCCAATTCATCGCCGCTTGAGCGCCCTGCCCTAGAATATGCAGTTCGACCACGATGCTGCCGGGCACAAAATCGTGGTTGTTGTTGACCTGGTTTCCACGCTGCCTGGGCTCGTCGTACAGCACTTCATCGGCCTTACGGTAATCGGCGTTCCAGACGAACTCGTCGAAATAGCGGCGGCAGGTGGTCTCGATGGGGTTGCCGCTGCCGTCCCGATATCCCCATAGGCGGGTCTGCGGATTGCTCGCACAACGTTCGACCTCGGCCCGTGACAGGCGGACGTCGTCACCGTCCACCATCACATAGGGGCTGACGGCCAGCCCCTCCTCTGCGACGAATGCGGCGAGCGTTTTGAAGTCTCGTCCTGCCAGGGCAGTCAGCACGTCGGTGGCCGCCGTCTCGACCGCAACACGCGCAGCCGGTTTCGACGTTTCGGCGGAAAGGTTTCCGCAGGCGGCAAGGCTAAGGCACAACAAGGCGGCAAGGCGCTTCAAGGCTGCTCCGTAAGATGTGATGCCCGGCATATCGCCGATTCAGATAATGGAATAGTGATACAAGGCAACGGGATTCGCGAGCTTTAAGGCCGCCCCTGTGAGCGCTTCTGAGAAAGAGGATTGCCGGTGTTCTACTACGCCTCGAAGATCGCCTGGTTCTTCACCACGCCGTCCAACCTGCTTCTCAGCCTCATCCTGTTCGGCCTGGTCCTCGCCTTCTTCCGCCGCCTGCGGAAGCTTGGGCTGGGTTTCGCATTCTTCATGACAGTGACGACCATCGCCCTCGGCCTATTACC
>NZ_JBFUMH010000238.1:0-5588 GCF_054049475.1 Microvirga sp. P5_D2
GGCGCAGATCATGCTTGCGAGGCCGCCCGCGGCGGGTTGTGGAGGCAAGGAGAGGGGCCAGGATCGCCCACTCCCCATCGCTCAGATCGGTATCGTAAGTTGACGCTGTCATGCCCCTTCAGTTGGGGCCAACCCGATTTTCCAAACACCCTCTAGTGTCACTCCCGGCCGAAGCGTCAGCGGAGGGAATGGGAATCCATAGCGCAACGCATATGGGTAGATCCCCTTCCCTAGCTGACGTTCATCGGAGATGACAAAGCGCTATGCGCTTTGTCACTTGATCCGCTCGAGCACACTCACATAGTTCGCGACTGCCGCGCCACCCATGTTGAAGATCCCGCCGAGCTTCGGGTTCCTGACCTGAATGCCCCCGGCCTCCTCGCAAAGCTGCATGGCGGAGAGTGCATGCATGGAGACGCCGGTTGCGCCGATGGGGTGACCCTTGGCCTTGAGGCCGCCGGATGGGTTTACCGGCAGTTTGCCGTCGCGATTCGTCCAGCCTTCCTTGACCGCCGTCGCGCCCTGACCGCGCGGCGTGAGCCCCATCGCCTCGTATTCGATGAGTTCCGCGATGGTGAAGCAGTCATGGGTCTCGACGAAGGAGAGATCGGAGAGCTGGATTCCAGCCTGATCCAGCGCCCGGCGCCAGGCTTCCGCACAGCCCTCGAACTGGACGATGTCCCGCTTCGACATGGGCAGGAAATCCTGCGCATGGGCTGTGGCGCGAAACGCGACCGCCCGCTTCATGCGCAAGGCGGTCTCGGTATCGGCCAGCACGAGAGCGGCCGCGCCGTCCGATACGAGGGAGCAATCGGTGCGCTTCAGGGGGCCTGCTACGAAGGGGTTCTTCTCGCTCTCGGCGCGACAGAATTCGAAGCCGAGATCCTTGCGCATCTGCGCGTAGGGATTGTCGACGCCGTTCTTGTGGTTCTTGGCCGCGATCAGCGCCAGCGCATCGGACTGGTCGCCGTGGCGCTGAAAGTAAGCGCCCGCGATCTTGCCAAACACGCCGGCAAAGCCGCCAAGCGTGCCGCCGTCCTCCGGCAGGTAGGAGGCTTTCAGGAGGATGTTGCCGATCTCCGGCCCGGGCGTGCGCGTCATCTGCTCGACGCCAACCACGAGCACGGTTTTGGCGCGCTTGGCCTCGATGGTCTTGATGGCCTGGTGCACGGCGGCGGAGCCGGTGGCGCAGGCATTCTCCACGCGGGTAGCGGGCTTGAAACGGAACTTGTCGCTCGTCTGGAACACGAGCGACGCCGTGAAATCCTGGGGCGAGAAGCCGCCGTTGAAATGGCCGAGCACAACCTCGTCCACATCCTCCGGGCCGATCCCGGCATGTTCCAGCGCCTCGCCAGCGACGCGGGTGATCAGGCTCTCGACCGTTTCCGCGTCGAGCTTGCCGAAGGGGGTATGGGCCCAGCCGACGATGCAGGCTGTCATAGGTGTCTCCTCAAGCGTTGTTTGGCTTGAGAATGGGCTCTGCCTCCGGGGTCGGCAAGATCACCTTTGGAAAGACTCGTCTTCAGGCCTTGTAGTTGCCCACGCCCTCGCCGAGATGGGCGTTGTTCGCCTCGCGGACCTTCGCCGCCGCCTCGTCATAGAGGAAGGGCAGGAACGCATAACGGCGCCCGGACGTGACCTTCGACACCGCATGGAGCATGGGAGTCGTGAAGACCACGGCTCCGCCGGGAGGAGCCTTGTAGCTACGCGGGCCGTATTCCGGGAAGCTGACTTCGCCGCCCTCGAAATCGGCGTTGAGGTTGATAGAGACGGCGAAGCGTCGGTGAGCCGTTCCCTTCGTGGTGTTGTCCCGATGGGCGCGGAAATGGCCACCATCCTCCGCCGCGTAGCAGGAGACGATGTAGCGCTCCATGCGGGTTGGCGTGAAGAAGTGGATCTTCTGGATCTCGGGGTTCACGCGGCGGATGATGCGGCGCTGCACCTGGGCAATCAGGGCCTGATCGTCGATCGTGTAATCCTTGCGGCGCTTGTGGTTGGGATCGTGCGCCGCCACGGTCTTGCCGTCGATTTCGCGCATGAAGCCGGATTCCGTGCCGCCATTCTCTTCATAAAGCCCGATCAGGTGCCGGCAGAACCCGGGCTCGAACACGTCCGGAACGATGAGAATCGGCGCGAACATCTCGAAGCCCGCGAAGCGGTCCACCGGCGGCAGGTCGCGCAGGTAGGCCATGACCTCCTCGCGATCGCTGCCGTCTTCCTTGAAGGGGAAGATCGCGCGGATGCGCATAGTCGGATTGAGCACCATCCAGAAACGGCGCATCGGAACCGAGCCCTGGACCGGTGCAGGATCGTTGGGAAGGGCGCCATACAAGCGGCCCACCTTGCCGTCGAAATCCCAGAAATGGCGGATACCGGGCGTGATCTGCTTTGCCCTTCCCTCGCTCATGTCGGCCGGGTCGGCACTCACGCCGAAGATTGCGATCTTCTCGTCGTCGAAGAGAGACCGATGGTCCTCCTGGAAGGTCTTGAGCGCCGCCTGCCCGATTTCGTCCGAGGCGGTGCCGAAGAAGCAGAGAACGAGATAGCGGCCTGCCACAGTCTCGAAATGGAACTGCGGGTTGGTGGTCGAGTTTTGACTGAACCACGGTGCCGGATCGCCCACCTGCAGATCACGATAGGCCGGTTTGTCGATAGCGAGGGCGGTATCCGTAGTCATGAATGGATCCTGATGCGAGATTTTTTGCAATAGTGTTCGATAACATCCGGTTGCCGCTGCGACAAGAAACAAGGACTAAAAACCATCCCATCCCTCAAAGAAGGCCGCTCTTGCCACTCTCTTGCCACGGAGTTCAGGTGAATAGGGCAAGCGGGTCGAGATGCCGCCATTCACCTAGCCAAAGCTAAGGTTTGGCGCTAAAAATACAGTCCAGCTGACAAGCGGGACTCTCAAATCCCCTCTCCGACCGTTGTGTGAAGCCTTTTGGAGTCGTTCCGTATGAACGTTAGCCGCGCCCTTCGTGTGACCGCTTTCGCCTTCGCCGCCCTCGTGAGCGGCTCGGCCCTCGCGGCTGGCGGTCCTGCCCTTGTGGTCGAGGTCGAGTCAGGCCGCGTCCTGCACGCGGAGAGGGCCACGGATCCCTGGTTTCCCGCTTCCATCACCAAGCTGATGACCGCCTATGTCGCCCTTCACAAGGTGCGTACCGGGCAGATGAGCATGGAGACCCTGCTGACGGTCACGGACACCGCCGCCGCGCTGCCGCCCTCCAAGATGGGCTTTAAGCCGGGCACTGAGATCCGCCTCGACAACGCCCTCAAGATCATGATGGTCAAGTCGGCGAACGATGTCGCCGCCACCATCGCCGAGAATATCGGCGGCTCTATCGACGGCTTCGCTGATCTCATGAACGCCCATGCCCAGCGCCTCGGCATGACGAGCAGCCATTTCGCCAATCCCCACGGCCTGCCCGACGAGCGCAACCAGACGAGCGCCCGCGATATGGCGATCCTGGCCCGCGCACTCCTGCGCGAGTTCCCGGACCATCAGGATCTGTTCCATATCGGCGCCGTTCAGTTCGGCCGCCGCATCATGCGAAACACCAACGGCCTCATCGGCCGCTATCCCGGCGCCGACGGCATGAAGACCGGCTTCATCTGCTCGGCCGGCTTCAATGTGGTGGCGAGCGCCACCCGCGGCGGCCGCCACCTGATCACGGTCGTGCTCGGCGCGCCTTCCGCCAACGAGCGCACCATGACGGCTGCCGAGTTGTTTGACCGTGGCTTCAACAGCAAGGTGAACTTCACCAATCCGGAACTCACCGCCCTGCCCGCCTCGGCCAACACCACACCGCCGGACATGCGCTCCGTGATCTGCGACCGTCGCGGCCCGATGCCCCAGGAGGAAGAGGGCACGCCGGTGGCAGCGGAAGATTCAGGCGTTCCGAACCTCTTCTCCTCCGAGGTCATGGCCTTCGCGGGCGAGACCCAGAAGCCCGTGCGCACCGTGCTCGGCCCCCGCACCGCCGTGGTGCCGGAACGGGTCTGGGTCGGCCTCAATCCCCCGTCCGAAGCTGAATTGGCCGCCCAGGCCGCTGCCGAGGAAGCTGCCGAGCAGGCCCGCCGCGCCAAGAAGAAGACCGCGACCTCGAAGAAATCCACCAAGCAGGCCGAGTCCAAGGATTCGGACGACGCCGCAGCAGAGGAAGGCCCCAAGGCCAAGGGCAAGGGTCGTGTCACCGTCACGGTCAAGCCGGTGAACGGCCAGACCAAAGCCACCGATAAGAAGCCCGCGGAGCAGAAGGCAACCGCCAAGCCCAAGGCGCAGAAGGCCGAGGCTCCCGCGAAGCCGAAATCGGCGGCGAACTAAAATTCCTCTCAATCGCCTCTTCGAACGCCCGGCCATCGAGCCGGGCGTTTCGTTTTGCACAGAGGGCTTTACCCTTGCATTCGCCCCCGATCCGCGCGAACGGTGCGAGCCTGACAAGTAGAAGTGACATGCCGCGCTCGACCCACGCCACGGGCCTCGTCTTCGCCCTCGTTTCCGCCAGCCTCTATGGCTTCAACATCGTCTTCGCCMGCATGGCGTCGTTTGCAGGCGCCAACGGCTCGGCCATCGTCATCTATCGGGTGCTGTTGATGCTGGGGCTCGTCGTGCTCGTCGCCCTCGCAGCGCGCCGTTCGCTGCGCATGGCCCGTGAGGAGCAGCTGACGATTCTGCTGCTCGGCATCTCCACGGCCTTCGTCGGCCTCTGCTATCTCTCCTCCGTGGCCTTCATTCCMGTGACGGTCGCAGCGGTGGTGTTCTACACCTTCCCCATCCTGATCGTGCTCGCCAGCCCCTTCGTGGAAGGAACCCGGCTCACCCCGGCCTTGGTGGGTGTCGTTGTCCTTGCCACGCTCGGCGTGATCTTGGTCGTAGGCCCGGCCTTCGGCGGTCTCGACTGGCGCGGCCTTGCGCTCGCCTTCGCTGCCAGCATCGCCACCGCATTCCAGTTTTTCGCCGCCGCCCGCTGCAGCAAGACCGGCGTAGTGGCGAAAGTGTTCTGGATCCACCTGATCGTCCTACCCACCGCCTTCCTCATCAGCTTGGCGACCGGGCAGCTTGCCGGACCGTCGATCCTCGCCCTCGCGCCGCTGGCCGTCGGCCTGACTATCGGCGGCTACATCTTCGGCTTCGTCCTTCAGTTCCTGGCACTCGGCAGAATCTCGGCCGTGGCAGCCGGAATCATCTACTGCACCGAGCCGGTGGTGGCAGCCGTCTCATCGGCGCTCATCCTGCAGGAGGGTCTTGCTCCCCTGCAAATCGCGGGCGGCGCCCTTGTGCTCACCGCCATCATCGCCAACGTTCTCCTTGACCAGCGCAAGCTGAAGGACGCACCTATGGTGCCCATCGCGGATTGAAGCATGACGGACAAGCCGATGACCCCTCCCGCCCCGATCCCGCTCACGATCCTCACAGGCTTCCTCGGCGCGGGAAAGACGACGCTTCTCAATCGGATGCTGAAAAGCCCGGTGTTGCAGGACAGCGTCGTGATCATGAACGAGTTCGGCGAAATCGGCCTCGATCACCTGCTGGTGGAAACCGTCGATGAGGGCATGGTGCTGCTCTCGGCGGGCTGCCTGTGCTGCAC
>NZ_JBFUMH010000239.1:0-5580 GCF_054049475.1 Microvirga sp. P5_D2
CATCGGCGCCGAATAAAGCCTTCACCCAGGACCTGCGCAAGGCGGGATTTGGCGTGGAAGAGGTAGGTGCCCGCGCCAACGGAACACGTGGGGGCGCAAGACACACGATCTGGATTGCGACCCAACAAGGGGGTCAACCCGCGTCGCAGGCGCAAAGCTAGAGAAACGATGCGTCGTGTATTTCGCTCCCGATCAGACCCATCGCACAACATTCATTCTGGATTGCTTGCTTGGATGGCCTTTCCCGCCGGAGCATAGCATCCCTAACTACGATCTTCGGGCCTTAAGCATCGGACTTAGTACGGAGGTTGGAGCACAAGCAATCGGATAGCGAGCCGAAGCCAAACCTCAAGCGTTTCGAATGCCTCTTATAGGATCAAACTATTTGGCCTGTGACTGCTTGCGCAACTTCTGCGATGCCTTGCGAAGCACGCGTGACAGCGCCTCAACGGAATAGGGCTTCTGCAACAGCTCGAAGCCATGCCCTCCCTCAGCGAGCACATGGCTGTAACCGCTCGTCAGCACCAGCGGCAGATCGGGGTAGAGTCGTTGCACATTGCGGGCCAACTCCACACCGTTCATGCCCGGCATCACCACGTCCGAGAACACGATTTCATGTGTGCCCGGAGACGTCGCCAGTTCATCGAGCGCCGCTTGTGCACTCTCGACCCACTTCGTGCGATAGCCCAACTCCGCCAGCGTCTGCGTCACGAAGGTACCGACATCCCGGTTGTCCTCGACCACCAGCACGCAGGTGCCGTTCCCGTCTTCGACAGACTCCTCCTCTGTAGCGGCCACTCCGAGGGGAGCTATGACACGGGGCAAGTACAGCGTGAAAGTGGTGCCCTGACCGACTGCACTCTCGACAAACACCTGTCCACCCGACTGCTTGACGAACCCGAATACCTGCGACAATCCGAGGCCGGTGCCCTGGCCAACGCCCTTTGTGGTGAAAAACGGCTCGAAGATCTGATCAATCTGATCCACGGGGATGCCCGAGCCATTATCGGCGATCGAAATTGCCACGTGAGGAGCCTTGACCGCCGCGTGTCTCCGGACGGCGGGCATTTTCTCGGCCGGCCACACTGTGATCGTGATCTGGCCCTCATTGTCCATCGCGTCACGCGCGTTGACCACGATGTTGATCAGCGCTGTGTCGAACTGGCTCGGATCGGCGCTGATAAAACACGGCTCATCGGGCAGGTATGTGATGATCTTAATACGGGCCCCGGTCAGCGTGACGACCATGTCGCTGAGCATACGGACGGCCTGCCCTGCATCGAACGTCTCAGGCTTGAGGGCTTGGCGCCGGGCAAAGGCCAAAAGCTGGCTCGTGAGCTTGGCGGCCCGGTCGACGGTATCGGAGATCGCGGCGACATAGCGGGCACGCCGCTCCTCTGACAGGTCCGGTCTCTTGAGGAGATCAGTCGAAGATTTGATGACTGTGAGCAGGTTGTTGAAGTCATGTGCCACACCTCCCGTGAGCTGGCCCACAGCCTCCATCTTCTGGGATTGGCGCATAGCCTCCTCGGCTTTCAGACGCTCGGCGACCTCATGCGTTACCCTTTCCTCCAGGGTCTCGTTCAGGCGCTTGAGGTCCTCAGCGGCCTGCTCGGCCTTTTGGCGCGCGCGAAGCAACTCTTGCTCGTACCTTCGCCGGTCAGTGGCATTGAAGAGGGTGATGCGGTTGACGACAGGATTCCCGCCAGCGTCCCGCTTCTGGACAGCATTGGCGAGAACCGGCAAGGCGCGACCATCGGCGCAGATCAGATCAAAGGCGACCTCATTCACAAAGCCCTGCATCCGCAGGAGCGGCGCGAAATGGGTGTCGTAGAAGACTCTGCCGCCAATGCTCAGAAGGTCTTGAACACGTTTATGGCCGACAAGGTCGTGCCGCTTCATACCGATCCAGGTGAGGCAGGTTTGGTTGGCTCTGATGATGGTGCCATCCGGCAGGGTTAAGAGGTAGCCGCAGGGGGCACTCTCGTAGAGTTCCTCCGGAGTTTCGATTATCGCCTCTGGGTCTATGCTCACTCTGCCGCCGTCGTGTTGGGAGCTGAACCGTTAAGAAAGGCTGCCATGGCGGCAATCGTCTCCTCTGGTGCACTCAGGTTCGGACAATGGCCTGTTGCCTTCATCAGGACGAACTCACTGCCCGGCAGGTTCTGATGCACATAGCGTCCTACCACCTCAGGAGCAATCGCGTCCTGCGAGCACTGAAGGATGAGCGCCCTCGCTTTTACGTTGGGAAGATCAGCCCGGTTGTCTGAGAGAAAGGTCACCCGTGCGAAGTGCTTGGCGATCTCGGGGTTCGTGCGGCAGAAGCTGTTGGTGAGTTCCTCGCCGAGTTCGGGACGCTCCGGGTTGCCCATGATCACCGGAGCCATCGTGCTCGACCAGCCGAGATGATTACTGTCGAGGATGTCCAGCAGGCCTTCAATGTCCTCATGTTTGAACCCACCCACATAATCGCCATCGTCGATGTAGCGTGGTGAGGGGCCAATGAGCACAAGACGGTCGAAGCGCTCCGGCTCCTGGATGGCAGCGAGAACCCCGATCATGGCGCTGACAGAGTGGCCGACGAAGATGACGTTCTTGAGGTTCAACTCGTGGCAGATCGCCAGGACGTCGTCGGCATAGCCATTGAGCGAGGCGTATGTTGTCCTGTTAAAGGCCGTTGCATCGGACTGCCCATGCCCGACATGGTCGAAGAGGATGATCCTGTAACGATCCTGGAAGGCAGGGGTGATGAAGCGCCACATGTTCTGGTCGCAACCGTAGCCATGGGCAAAAATCATGGCCTGCTCGCCATAACCCAGAACCTTAACATTATGTCGGGTCAGAACGGCAGACATGGGCATGCTATTCAACTCCAAAGATCGGTTGGCAGGGTTGACTCATCAAATCACCGCAAGCGTTGCAATTCAGCCGGCCTGCTTGGGTGTGCCCACTCCCATTTTCAACACACGGGATAGTACGTCAGACCCTCGGCATCAAGCGAGCCCTCACGGGCCTTGGAGCCCGTGTTCAAGGTTCCGGGCATGTTGTTCACGGTACGCCAGCCCCATATGATTAACATAGGCTAATCGACATGGCCGGATCAGCTCGCGGTCCGTACGGCAAGTCGTCTCTATGTTTCCGATGATCCCGCAGGTGACCTTTCAGGGCAGGAAATCTCCATTCGGGGATACCGCTCCCTTAGCGCCCGTTCGACGTGAGAAGAGTCTTGAGCAGCCTTACCAGCGTCTCTGGATGGACGGGCTTGCCGATGAAGAGGGCTCCCTCAGGAAGGTCGCCGGGCTTGGGAACAGCCCGCCCTGAGGCGATTAGGACGCCGACGTCCTGCTGGCTGTCGCGAACGTACCGGGCCAACTCGAAACCGTTGATGCTGCCGCGCGGCATCTCCACGTCCGTCACCATCCCTTGGATGCCTGAGGTGGCTTTCAGAACCTGGAGCGCCTCATCGGCATGGGCGGCTTCAATCACCTTGAAGTTGGCGTCCTCCAGTACGTCCACGAGCGTCATCCGGACGAGCGCTTCGTCTTCAACAACGAGAATAAGGGGACGTGCATCATGTTTCGGGCCAGGCATGCCTGACGTAAGTGAAACCAACCGTCTTTGTTCCTAATGCCAAGATCTCAAGCAATGCTCCCTACCCTGGGCACATCTTGGCTAAGGTCACCTCTTGACTCGAAGAAAATTCGAATCCGTCGTGAGATCCTCCGGAATGACGCGGTCGTCATGCGTCAGAGTGAAATCCACCCTTCCCTCATGCATGGTTCTTATGTCGGGCCGATCTTCGCTGGAACCGAACAAAGCCGTTGGGCTTTTCAAGCCTTACGGCGTGAGGATCCACGGCGGGCATCCCAGCAGGAGGCACAATGCCCAAGAGGAGCGATGGTCCGAACCCTGACGTGAGGCGTCTACACGAGTACCAGAGGGCGCTGGCCGCCTTCAGCCGGATTGCCTCCGAGGTTCTGCCACGTGAGAAGCTCTTGCACTACGCCGCCGCCCAGGTGTCCCGTGTGACCCACATCAAGCACGTGAAGGTGCTGTGCTATCGTCCTGATCACGGCGACCTGCTGATCGTGGCGGGCGTGGGCTGGAAGCCCGGTGTGGTTGGACATACGACCTTTGCCCTCGACAACGCCTCGGTTGCTGGCCGGTCCATGCAGACGGCGGCTCCGGTGATCGTCGAGGATCTGCCCAACGATCCCGAGTTCCGCTCGCACCCGAGCTTACGCGAGCACGGCATCGTTTCGCTGGTGAACGTGCCGGTGCGGATCGACGGGCGCACCTGGGGGGTGCTGGAAGTCGACGCGGAGGAGCCGCACACTTTCGATGAGGCGGATGTGACCTTCTTGACCACGGTGGCCAATATCCTCGGGGTGGCCCTGCTGCGGCTGGAAACCGAGGCCAAGGCAGCGGAGGCGTCGGCAGGACATGCAAGGGAGAAATCCTTTGCCGAGGTGATTCTGCGTGAGTTCCAGCACCGGGTGAAGAACAACCTCCAGACCATCATCTCCTTCCTGGCCCTGCAACGCCGCCATGCCTCGACGCCGGAGGATCGGAACCGCTTTGTGAGCGTTATGGACCGGGTGCACGCCATCGCCCTTGCGCAGGATCAGCTCTCTTTTGAAGCCGGCATCAGCAATGTGGAGTTCGGGGATTACCTGCGCGCCCTGTGCGCCAACATCGATCCGCAGCGGGAGACGGTAAACATTGAGGTGAATGCCCAAAGAGGAGCGCTGCTTCCCCTCGACCGAGCCGTAGCGGCTGGTCTGATTGTCAACGAGCTCGTCACCAACTCACTGAAGTACGCCTTTGATGAGGATGGTGGGGCGATCCTGGTCAGCTTCACGACACAGCTCGAACTCGGCGAGGCTTGCCTTGTGGTTGAGGACAACGGACGTGGGATGGGGCCGCGCCGCGAAGGCGGGCTCGGCTTGCAGCTCATCGACGCCTTTACAAATCAGCTCGATGGGCAGGTGGACCAGGAGCCGGTCGAGAAAGGCACGCGCACCTGCGTCAGGTTTCCCCTGCCGCTGTGATGACGTTTTCCTGTACGGGGCAATCACGGGCCAGCCGAACATCTGAGTGCCAACTGACATCTGAGTGCCAACTGACAGACAGTTTGCTCTATCTCGAAATTCCGGATTATTGCCTCAATGCGGCAGGTCCGTTCGGGGTCTTGGTCGTGTCAAAACGCTTTCGCAAAAGACGGATTGCGGCTTTCCCCGCTCCAAGGCCCTTCACCATCATGGGCGAGCGCGGATTGGCTTATCGTCGATGGAATGAAGCTCCCATCGCCTCTGAAGCGAGGATCCGGCRTGTCACAGGCGTGATGACGCGGGCAGAACCCGCCCCTAAGTCCTGAGGGCGGCCATCAGCGGCTGAATACCCAGGATGTTCAGCACCCGAGTGAGATTGTAGGCGAGCACGTGCAGCGCCATCTCGCCCCTCACCTTCGGCAGCCGCTTCATCAGGAAGTGGACCGCACCCATGCGCAGCTTGATCGTGCCGAAGGGATGCTCGACCACCTCGCGCCGCTGGCGCATTGCCCCCGGGTTCAGATCAAGT
>NZ_JBFUMH010000240.1:0-5540 GCF_054049475.1 Microvirga sp. P5_D2
GCTGGTCCAAGACGCAGGACAGCCCACACCGGTCTGGCAATGCGGTGGACCTGTGGCCGCTCGACCAAGAGGGCCGGGTCTTCTTTGATCCACAGGCCCAGAACAGGATTGCCACTGCGCTGAGGAGGGCCGCCGCAGAACTGGGCGTGCCGATCCGCTGGGGCGGCCGGTTCCGCGGCTTCAAAGACTGGGACCGTTCGCATTTTGAGGTCGCACCGCCATAACCGGAATGGGTGCTTTATCGCCGCCAAGTGTCAGCCTTCTCGCCGTTCATTCAAGCCTGCTGTTGAGCCGTAAGCAGTCCCTCACCTGTTCGGTGGCATCCCATGGTGCCTCACGCCACACTCTCGGCGCCCGTAGAGGCTAAACACATCACCGTGAGCTGTATTCTTGCTGCTTGAGGAGAACCTACCATGTTCCGGCTCGTGCTTGGGGCTTTAGGTGTCCTTGTGATGTCGCTGCCCGTCGCGGCTCAGGTCCCGGCTTACCCCGATAGTTTTCGCACGCAGGAGATCCAAACCAACGGGATGACCCTGCATGTCCGGGTCGGCGGTCACGGGCCGGCGGTCCTGCTGCTACACGGCTATGGTGAGACCGGTGACATGTGGGCGCCCCTAGCCGCTGACCTCGTCCACGACCATACCGTCGTCGCGCCGGATTTGCGGGGTCTAGGACTCTCGGCCCGGCCCGAGTCCGGCTACGACAAGAAAACCCAGGGGCAGGACATGACAGGACTCTTGGATGCCCTGAAGATCGACAAGATCGACCTCGTCACGCATGACATCGGCAACATGGTCGGCTACGCCTTGGCCGTCCAACAGCCGGCCCGGATCACGCGCTTCGTTCTCATCGATGCGCCTCTGCCAGGAGTTGGTCCGTGGGACGAGATCCTCAAGAATCCGTTGTTGTGGCACTTCCGCTTTGGCGGGCCGGACATGGAGCGCCTCGTCGCTGGGCGTGAGCGCATTTTTCTCGACCGCTTCTGGAATGAGTTCTCCGCCACGCCGAGCCGCTTCACCGAGGCGTCGCGGGAGCATTACGCCCAGCTCTATGCGTTGCCCGGCGCGATGCATGCGGGCTTTGCTCAGTTCGCCGCATTCGATCAGGATGCGCTCGACAACAAGGCCTTCCTTGCAGCCAAGGGCAAGCTCCCGATGCCGGTACTGGCAGTCGGCGGTGAGAAATCATTCGGACCGATGATGGCGACTGTGATGCGGTTCGCCGCCAGCGATGTAACRGAAGAAATCATTCCCGACTCCGGCCACTGGATCATGGAAGAGAACCCTACAGCGACGATCACGATGGTTCGAGCCTTTCTCTCGTCGAAGTAAAGGGCCAGTTCGTCAGTTGTTGAACCTTCGAGCCTCAGGGATGTCTCGACAGGGGCTTGGTTTTTTTGTCGCCATTGCGCCTCTTGCGGGTTGGTTTGGTCTTGACGTCCGCAGCCTGAGAAGCCGCTGAAGCATCGTCGAACGGGTCAGCGAACTTGGCAGGATTGTCTTGGCAGCATTGCTGATGATGCCTGCGGCCGCCCGCAGATCCGCTTTGATGAAGAGACGCGGCGCCTGATCCTCAAGGCGGCTTCGCTGGAATTCCGGGCCAACGGCTACGCCTCCACCACCATGGTGGCCGTGGGCCAATGGGCCGGGGTCTCCAGCAAAACGATGTATCGCCTCATCCCGACCAAAGCGGATCTGTTCAAGAGCATGTGCTCCGACCGGATCGGTAGTTTTATGCTGGCCATCGATGAGACCGTCGTCGGGCCCCTCGAGCTTGAGGCGGCGCTCGAGCGCATTTTGTGCGCTTATGATAACTTGGCCCTTGACCAAGAAGTTATTGCCATCATCCGGCTTGTCACCGGTGAGAATGGCCGGTTTCCCGAGCTCGGCTCGGCCTTTTGCGAGAGCGCATTCCGACGCACCAGGGAGGCCATTGAGGGCTGGCTGCGGCGGCAATGCGACCGGGGACTTATCGCGCTTGAGGACCCTGGCATTGCGGCCGACATGCTGCGCGGCATGATGGTGATGGAGCTGTAGCGAGCCGTGATGCTGGGCCAATGCAGGGCGCCCGATGCGGAGGAGATCGCTGCACGAGCGAGGATATGTGCACACCTGTTTCTGAACGGCTGCCGTCCCAATCACTTCAGGCCTTTAGCCGCCGACCTCAGCCAAGCAACAGGCGCAGTCTGGGATCCCTGCAAGAGACAGAAGGGACGGGTAGATTTATCGATGTGCCGCCCACGGAGGCTCTGGCATCTCCAGGTAGTCGTGATTGTCCGTCAATCAGGCGACACTCAGGGCGCGGAGGTGGACGGGCTCCGCGGAACCACAAGCTTCGACACAAGCACCTGAACGACTTCGCCGCGCTGGTTGTGGGTCTCGCTCCGCAAAACCACGATGCCCCGATCTGGCTTGGAACGGGACGGGGTGATCTCCATGACCACACTGACGACATGGAGTTCGTCGCCGGGACGGGTCGGCTTCGGCCACGCGATCTCGCCCCCAGCGCCGACAAGGCCACCGGCGATGGGCGCGCCTCCGGTCACGAGCATTCGCATCGTGAGAGCAGCCGTGTGCCAGCCGCTGGCCGCGAGGCCGGCAAAGAGCGACCTGGCTGCGGCATCCTCGTCAAGGTGAAACGGTTGCGGGTCGAACTCCTCAGCGAAGCGCTTGATCTGGTCGGCATCCAGTCTGTGGGATGTGCTCGAGAAGGTCTGGCCGACGTGCAGGTCGTCAAGAAACAGATGTTCTCTCTTGTAGCTCTCCATTCCAGCACCCTCCATTCGTCACTTCCAGGCAGCCTCACCGACTGGGCGGCACCGTTGCATTAACCTTAGCGGTGTAGCGAGGGGCGGCCAATCGAGGAGCCGTCCCGTTGTCGATCTTCAAGCGCCGTCGCTTTCCGGTCGAGATCATCCTGTTATGCGTGCGCTGGTACTGCAAATACGGCATCAGCTCCCGTGACCTCGCCGAGATGATGCCGGAGCGCGGCATCGTGGTCGACCCGACCACGATCTTCCGTTGGGTTCAGTGCTATGCGCCTGAGATTGAGAAGCGAGTTCGCCAGTATCAGGGCGATCGATCTGGGCCATGGCGGGTGGACGAGACCTATGTGCGGGTCGGAGGCAAGTGGAAGTATCTCTTTCGTGTGGCCGACAAGCACGCACAGCTGATCGACTTTATGCTGTCCGGCCGCCGCAACACCAGAGCAGCCTACCGCTTCCTGCGCAAAGCTCTGAGGACGATGAGCGACTATCCACCATCCTCAATCACAACTGACAGACTGGCGTCCTATTCCAAGGCGATCCGGCGCCTGCAACGAGAAGGCCACTTGGCGCAAGACGTGGAGCACTGCACCTCGAAATACCTCACGGATGTATTTGACAAGCCATTTTCGACATCGGTGGGAGCATTCTCCTTCTGGTCTGTTGGTCTGAATCAGGCGCTGTCCGCATGGTGCCTGGCAGAAACTGGGTGTGAGCGCGCCATCGCGTGACGAGAGGCTCGCCGGTCTACCTGGGCGACAGAAGTGCATATGATACTGGCTCCCTACCGGCGAGTGGATCGACAGGGCTGGTTCTGCTATAGTGGACGGGCTCGGGTGACCCCGGAGCGAAGAGCAGGGCGTGAGGTTGCAACCCTGCCGCGCAGCTTAGGACCGTCGCACCTCATTGGCGGCACCCGAGTACCCCTGCGGTGATCCTTGTTTCCAGCTGGCCACAAAGCGCCGGTAAGCTTCTTCGGCCTGGCCGACCATCTCCCGCTCTGCCTCACGCACAGCCTTCTTGCTGTATGCGGCGGCGGATCCCTTTTGCCGCCCACCCCGGTGCGATGGATATCCCGCTGCCAGTTCCAAGTAGTGCAGTTTCCACTGCAGCAGCGCCGGCCGGCTCCAGGTGTAGTCTTCATCTTTGCTCAGCATGTGCCAGACGATCACCGCCAGCTTACGTGCCGTTGCTAAGGCCGCCTCGACCAGCATCGAGCGGGCATGAGCCCGCCCCTGTTTGCTGATGCGCCCATGATAAGCGGGCTTATCGCCTGATTGCCGCACCTTCGGATTGAGGCCGAAGTAGCTCACGAGCTCTTGCGGTGAGGAGAAGCGTTTGATGTCGCCGATCGCTGCCAGGACGCTCATGGCCACCGTGGCATTCACCCCCGTGATCGTCATCAGCCGTCTGACCTGTGGATCATCGAGCGCCTTCTGGGCGAGGCTCTTGTGCAGCTCCGCGAGCTCGGCCCCAAGCCGATCCAGCTCACCGGCATGGCGCAGGATCACCCGGCGCTGATCCTCGGCGAGCGGAAGGGCCTCCAACCAGGCCCTTCCGCGTTTCGAGAACAGGCTGCCTTGATAGGGTGGGGATCAGATGAGCGTGCAGAATCGAGTGGATCCGGTTCTTGAGGCGGGTCATCTGCGCGACCAGTTGGGCGCGTTCTGCCGTGACACGGCGGCGGGCCTCGGTCTCCTCGTCCGGCATCCAGACCTCGGGGAGGAACCCGCTGGCATGGAGCTTCGCCAGCACGCGAGCATCGATCTTGTCGGTCTTGACCTTGGCCCAGGCGATCGCACGCACCAGGTTGGGATTGGCAATCACCACGCGCGCCACGAACGGCGACAGCAGGCGCACGATGGCGCTGGTGTTGCCGGTCGCCTCCAGGACGATCTCATCGTCCGGCTTCAGCGATTGGGCAAAGTGCAGCAGGCGACTGCGTTCGAGATCGACCTTGCCGGCATCCCGGATAGTTCCGTTCTCCAGGATTGCCATCTGGGCAAAGGAACGATGAACATCGAGAGCAATGATCCTCATCTCCGGCTCCTGTGGCTTAAGCAACTTCGGGAGCCAGTGGGCCACACGACAACTACGGATCCGCACTCGCAGCGCACCCGGGCCAGTCGAAGGGGCGGCCAGATAACAACACGAGCTCTCAGCTCACAGATACTTTCGGCCTGCCCACCTTCCGTGCTCCCGACACCCCTATCCCGGTGCGCCGAGGATACCTGATCCGTCAGCCTTCAGAAACCTGAATGGAGGTGTCGCGCCTATTCATGCCCGATAACAACATCATTGAAGCCGACCATGGAGCACTTAAGCGCGTCATCCGGCCGACCGGCGGCTTCCAGAGGATGGCAACAGCCTCCGCCACGCTCAAAGGCTTTGAGGTGATGCGGATGATCCGCCGCGGCCATTGCAGCCTGGCTCAGCGCGACGTGACAGGAGAAATCCGACTTGTGAACCAGCTCTCCGGTCTCGCGGCCTGAGTGACCCGTTCGACTGGGTTCGTCGTGACCGTTCCAAGTTAATGCAACAGAGCCCATTGCCACGAAGAAAAAGGGCGCGTGATTAACTTTATCTGTTGATTGCAGGTGACAACTGGGTCCTGCGGCGCCAAATGCCGGAAACCCTACAGGAGTTTTCCATGCCCAAGGCAAAGCCTGCACTCAAACGTCCTCGTGCCAAGTCCCCCGCAAAGACTGCGCGCGCAAAAGCGACTGGAGCTGATGCTGGACAAACTGCGAGCCTCGGCAGCCGTACTGTGTCAGCT
>NZ_JBFUMH010000241.1:0-5524 GCF_054049475.1 Microvirga sp. P5_D2
CAGTATCTCAAGAAGGGCTCGAAGGTGTATATCGAGGGCCAGCTCCAGACCCGCAAATGGACGGACCAGCAGGGCGTGGAGAAGTACTCGACCGAGGTCGTGCTGCAGCGCTTCCGCGGCGACCTGACGATTCTCGATGGCCGCTCGGGCGGCGGCGCTTCGTCGGAATACGGCGAGGAGGAAGGCGGCGGGCAGATCAGCCGCGGCGGCGATTTCGGCCGCTCATCCCCCATGGAAAAACGGCCCGCTCCCTCGTCCGGCGGCGGTGGCGGCGGATCGCGCTACAACGACATGGATGACGATATCCCGTTCTAGGCCCCGGTTTTATCAACCGATTTTTAAAGCCTTTGGCGGCGCGGATGACCTGATCCGCGCCGTAGTCTTTGCTGGCATCCCAAACGCCCGGACATCTGCGGCTGCATTACGGAACCGTAATCTGCGCGCAATGCATCCGGCATCCGGCCAAGCCTAGGATGTACTTTGTTTCAAGCTGAATCTTTTTGCCTTTTCGATACCAAAGCGAGGACCTGCATGACATCGGATTACGAGAGCGTCGGACAAAAGCGAGCCTTGGTTTCCCCTTTGGATCTGGAGCAGATCAAGCACGCGGTGAACGAGCTGCGCGCCTCAAGCCCCAAAAGCGCCCTTGCCGATCTTGTTGATGAAAAAATTCGGAAGATCGAGAACGGTTATCCCGCTTTACGGCAGGGGCTTCCGCAGGCCTGGAGCCGACGTATCGCCAGCTGAAGGCGGGGCAAGACGCCAGCGTCGCAAACGATTGAAAGCAAAAGGCCCGGGAGTTTCCCGGGCCTTTTTCGTTAGAGGATGAAGTCCGCCGCCGTGAGGCTTGCCTTCGAGATGCCCTCCAGCCTGATATAGTGGCTGGAGCCTGCCAAGAAGATGAACGTGAAGCCGGTGCGCTGACTGAACTCGATCGCGCCGAAACTGGGAATGTGCCACGCGCTCAAGTCGATCACATCGACACCGGGTTGGAAGTCTAGGATCGAGTCCTTGCCGGATGCAATGTCAAAGGCAAACACATCCCGGCCTCCGCCACCAACCAGCGTATCATTGCCTCTACCGCCGTGGAGATAGTCGTTGCCGATGCCGCTATTGGCAGAGTCACCGAACAACCGATCATTGCCGTCTCCACCATAGAGGATGTCGTTACCATAGGTAACGCCTCCACTGGCGTATTGGGAATCTCCATRGATGGTGTCATTCCCGGAGCCGCCATCGAGAAAATCATGCCCGGCCTTGCTCGCATCACTCATGACGACAGCATCGCCAAAAAGCGTGTCGTTTTCGCTACCGCCATAGATGTTGTCATTCCCGCCGACGGCTGACACATACATGGCGAAAGCATCGCCATAAATCGTATCGTTGCCGCTGTCGCCGTAGAGCTTGTCGATGCCGCCAAACGCGAAATCCGTCATGATTTCGGCGTCACCATGGATGGTGTCGCTGTTGGAACCGCCGTAAACGCGGTCATGTCCGCCAAAGGTGTAAGCACTCATCTGACGGGCGTCGCCGAAGAGGTTGTCGCTGCCCTGATCACCCCAGATCCTGTCCGATGCGCCGCGCGCGTAGGTCTTCATGGTGAAAGCATCGCCATAGATGCTGTCATTGCCGGTACCGCCCCGGATGACATCGGAGCCGCCACGGGCGTAGCCGCCCAGGTTCCCCGCATCGCCGTGCAGAATATCGGATCCGTCTTGCCCATAAATGTTATCGCCGCCAGCTACGCGCGGCGACGCAATCTGCTTCGCATCCCCATAAATGCGGTCGGCAGTAGCTGTGCCCAGAAGCACATCTCTTTTAATTGAACCGATTGTCACTGCCATTTCCCCTTAAAACCTTTCCTTCTTATGCTCAGAAATATCGTCTAATATATCGTTAAGTTTAAGGTGTCGCTGCGTCATGTGCGCCTGCTCAAGACCATAAGGTATCTCGATTGCCTTGATGTTTGCCCAAAGAGCCCTTACCCAGCCTGCGAAACCAAAAACAGCGACGCCATGACCCTCGAATCCCTCGATACCCTTTGCACCTGGATCCGCACGGAAAGCCCCACCCACGATGTGGCGGGCGTGAACCTGATGATGGATCTCGTCGTCTCGCAGATGCAGGATGCGCCAGTCGCGATCGAGCGCATCCCCGGCGAGCAGGGCTTGGGCGATGTGCTGGTCCTGCGCGCCGGYCCACAGACGGACGAGCCTGCCATCCTCATCATGTCGCATCTCGACACGGTGCATCCGGTGGGCACGATCCAGCATGATCTGCCGCTGCGGATCGAGGGGGACCGCATCTACGGTCCCGGCGTTTACGATATGAAGGCCAGCGCCTGGCTCAGTCTCGAAGCGTTCAAGGATGTTGCCCGCAAGGGAACGGCGGCGCGGCCGCTCATCTATCTAGTGACGCCCGACGAGGAGATCGGCTCGCCGATGACGCGGCCGATCATCGAGGATCTCGCCCGCCGCTCGGCCTACGTTCTCGTGACGGAGCCGAGCCGCGATGGCGGCCAGATCGTGACTGCGCGTAAGGGCGTCGGGCGCTTCGATGTGCATGTGGAGGGCCGCCCGGCTCACGCGGGGTCGCGCCATGCGGAAGGGCGCAACGCCGTCTATGAAGCCGCGCGCCAGATCCTCGCCATCGAGGCCATGACCGATTACACGCGCGGCATCACCACCACGGTCGGCATGGTGGCCGGCGGCACGGCGGTGAATACGATCCCGCAGCATTGCAGCTTCCCAGTCGATCTGCGCGTGGAAACCGTTGCGGACGGCGAGGCGCTGACGAATGCGATCCTCGGACTCAAAGCCCACAACCCCGACTTCAAGCTCACCGTCACCGGCGGCATGAACCGTCCGCCTTACGAGCGGACGGAAGGCACGTCGAGGCTGTTCGACCATGCCAAGTCCGTTGCGGCCGAAATCGGCTTCGAACTCATCTCCGCGCCGCGCGTCGGCGGCGGTTCCGACGGCAATTTTACGGCAGCGTTGGGCGTACCCACGCTCGACGGCCTCGGCATCGATGGCAACGGGGCGCATACTCTGCAGGAATACGGCGTGATCTCCACCATCGCACCGCGCCGGGAGCTGATGAAGCGCCTGATGGAGACGCTGCGCTGAGCGCATTCGCCATTGCCGACCTGCGTGAGAAGCCGCATTTCGCAGCAGCCGTTGCGGACCGCGTCTGGCGCGCGTTCTGGAAGGATGATGGGCATCCGCTGGAATTGCTCACGGGATTGGTCGGCGGGAGTTTCGGGGCCGGTCCCATTCCGACCGTGCTCGTCGCGCATGATGGCGAGCAATTCCTGGGCACCGTCTCGCTCATCGCCTGCGACGAGGAGGCAAGGCCGCAATACACGCCGTGGATCGCAGCCCTCTGGGTCGAGCCCGAGCATCGCCGTCGCGGGATCGGCGCGGCTTTGGTGGACAAGGCGGCCAATCTTGCCTTCGCCATCGGTACGCAGCGCGTCCATCTCCTGACGCGCGAACGGCGGCGTTCATTCTATGAAGGGATGGGCTGGCTGGTGCTCGAAGCGGATGCGCCGGAAGCGGGTCTTTTCATCCTGAAGAAGGATCGTCATGAGTGAGCTTCCGTATCGCCCAAATGTGGGCATCGCTCTCTTCAWCCGGCAGGGCCATGTGCTGATTGCCAAGCGCTTCGCGGATTCCGGCCCTGAGATCGTCACGCCGGGCCTCGAATGGCAGATGCCGCAGGGCGGCATGGACGAGGGCGAAGACCTGACCGCCTGCGCCCGTAGGGAGTTGTGGGAAGAGACCGGTGTTACGAGCGCTGAATATCTCGGGCAGACGGCGGAGTGGATGTCGTACGATTTTCCACCCTATAGCGGACCTCCACATCGGCTGACGGTATTTCGGGGGCAAAGGCAGAAATGGGTGGCTTTCCGCTTTTTCGGCGAAGAGAGCGAGATCGAGGTAACGGTTGCCCGCAACGGTGCCGCAGCCGAATTCAGCGAATGGCGATGGGAAGCGCTTGATCGCGTGTCAGGTTTGGTGATCGGTTTCAGACGCCCGGTCTACGAGCAAGTCGTGCGGGAATTCCGCCTCTTCGCGGAGCCGGTTTAAGAGAGCGCCTTAATCCCATCGATGATGAACTGCACCGCAAGACCCGCGAGGATCACGCCGAGCAGGCGCGTGAGCACCACGTTGCCGGTAACGCCGAGCCAGCGGGCCACGCGCTCGGCGGCAGAAAAGACGATGAAGCAGCTGATGACGCCGAGCGCGATCAGGATGAGCAGCGAACTGAGATAAACGAGGTTTCCGTCCGCGCGTCCGGCCAGCAGGATGACCGCCGTAATGGCGCCCGGGCCTGCCATCAGCGGAATCGCGAGTGGGAAGGCGGCGACGTTGCGGATGTGATCCTCGGTGATCGCGACTTCCGCTGTGTGCTGTTTGCGCTCGTTGCGGCGCTCGAACACCATCTCGAATGCGATCCAGAACAGCAGCAGGCCGCCGGAGATGCGGAAGGCCGGGATGCCGACGCCGAGAAGCCGCAGCAGCACTTCTCCACCGAGGCCGAAGAAGGCCAGGATGCCGAAGGCGATCAGGCAGGCCCGCATCGAAACCCGCCGCCGCTCATCCTTGGTCATGCCCCGGGTCAGCGACACGAAGATCGGCGCGAGAGCGACCGGATCGAGGGTCACGAGCAGGGTGACGAGGGCTGCGGAGATGAAGTCGAAGAGCATCGGCTGGACCTTACCTTGAGACCATTTTTCGGCGAAGTGGACCCGGTTTACCGTCAAAAAATGCGGTCCAGAAAAGAAGAGAGATGATTCCACGCACGTGGCAACAGCTCTTACCTTGCTTTATGACCGTCTTCGTGGATCTTGGCGAGGGGGAGAGAAACGATGTTCACGGTTTTGGATCGGATCAGCTGGCCGGGATCACCCGACAAGGCGAACGAGGACATCTGCGGAGCTTCTCAGGACTGGGCCTGGATTATCGATACCTCGATCTTTCCCGGCACCGAGCCCGTCATGCATCCCAAGAGCGACGCGGCCTGGCTTGCGGCTTTCGTGGATGAGCGCCTGTCGAACCTCGCGCCCCATGCGGAGGACGGCGTTGCCCTGATCCGGCACGTGATGGAGGAGGCCCGCACCGCCTATCGCGCCAAGGCTCCTCAAGAGCGGCACGAGGATTTCGTTTCCTGGCCGCTCGGCGCCATAACCCTTGTGCGGCGTAAGGGCAACGTACTGGATGCCTGGACCTTCGGCGACACCACGGCCTTCGTGCGCCGTCCCGATGGCGAAGTCCAGACGCTGGGCGAAGCGCCGGGCCTGCGCGATTTCGAATCCGCCAAGGCCGCCGAGCTGATGCAGCAATCGGGCTCCCGCCCCACTGCCATCCTCGACGAGCCCGTCTTCCTCGCCTGGCTCGGAGAGCGCCGCGAGCGGCAACGCAAGAGCGGCACCCCGGCGGCCCTCCTCAGCGTCAACCCAGATGCCGCCGACCGCCTGAGACACGAGAGCGCGCCATGCGAGGACGGCACAATCACCCTC